>JAKLQL010000447.1 GCA_022013395.1 Acetobacterium sp. | reverse complement strand
TCGGGAAGCGTTGATAATCCCAAGAAAATCCCCGTTTCTGAACAAACGGTAAAACTCTATCGTGAGTATGCCACCCAGTTCAGTTTTGCGATTATCGCCCGGGCGTTAGGTAAAAAGTGGAAACGGGGCCGAGGGCTAAACCTGATGGAAGTCAAATTTGAAACCCTTCCCAACGGCTTGTTTGCTGGTTCGATCTCCGGTCGAGGGGTTTACAGTATCAAAAACCTCTTGTTTTTAATGTTTACCTCGCCAAAAGAAATTGTTTTTCCCACCGAAATAATGGATACCAAGTATGCGCATCTGCGTTTTGCGCTGATGGATCGAAACCTTACATATATCGTTTCGGCCTTTATGACCGGGATTTCCGATTTGATGAAATATCTGGAAACCAACTGGGAAATCATTGTGGATGATATTGAGAAAGGAACGATCAATCCGGATATCAAAATACCTGACGATGTGAAGGCACAGTTGCAAAAACAGATTAAGCCCGACCCTAAACGGGCAGCAGAATTACGGGCTGAATTTAAAAAAGGATTCGAAACACCGATCGTTCGAAGAATCTGGCCGGATTTCGCTTTTGTGCATGCTATTGGTAGTGGGGGATTTGCGGTTTATACAGATAAAATGCGTCATTATCTGGGAGATGTTCCCATTTATTTTAGCGTTTATGCAGCTTCAGAGTCGATCATGGCGATTTGCAACGAAATGGAATCACAGGAGTTTGTTTTAATCCCAGACTCGGCTTTTTATGAGTTCATTCCGGTAGATCAGGAAGATTCAGAGGAAACGCTGACCATGGAACAATTAGAAACAGGAAAAGACTACGAGATTGTTTTGACCAATACCTCGGGTTTTTACCGGTATCGCATTAAAGATGTGGTACGCGTTGTGGGCTGGTATAAAAACTGCCCTAAAATTCAATTTGTTTATCGGCTCAATCAAATGGTTAGTATTGCCGGGGAAAAGACCACCGAAGAATGTATTTCCTGGGCCGTTAAAGAATTTGCCAAAGATACTGAATGCGAGTTGGTGGATTACAGCGTATATGCTGATGTTGCCATATCACCGGGTCGCTATGTCATCATTATGGAAACCGAAAAACGAATGTCAAAGGAAAACCATGATAAATATCGGATTATCATTGAAGAAAAACTGGGAATCGCTAATCCATCCATTGGTTCCAAGGTGAAAAGCGGCATTTTAAGCCCATCCGAAATAACATTTGTCCAGGAAGAAACCTATGCGCTGTATCGTGATTTAATGATCATGCGAGGGATTTCCGGTAATCAGTTAAAGCCAGTCCGAGTTATCGACACGCTGATCAAAGAAAATTTCTTTTTTGCGCTAGTTGATAAGGAGTAGGTGATGGTTAGTTTACTGATAAGATATTTAAAAGATTATCGAATCCAGATGATTCTGGTATTTGTATTTGTGCTCAGCCAAGCAGCGGCCCAGCTTTATCTGCCTACGATGATGGGGGACATTATTGAAAATGGGGTGGCTCAGGGAGATACTGCTTATATTCTAAAAAGCGGTAGTTTAATGTTGCTGGTTTCTCTGGTTGCGGCGATTTGTATGGTCGCGTCCAGTTATTATTCGGCTTACGTAACGGCGTCTTTTACCAGCCGGATTCGGGCGGACGTGTTTGATAAGGTGAAGAGCTTTTCACAAACAGATTTCAATCGTTTTGGGGCAGCTACCCTGTTGACCCGATCAACAAACGATGCCACCCAGATGCAGATTGTGGTAATCAACGGATTACGATCGTTACTGCTGGTTCCCATTACGGGAGTCGGTGCCCTGGTAATGGCGTTTAGAGAAAATGTCACCCTGACGCTGTTACTGCTGGCTTCTTTTCTGATCACGACGATTATCATCGGTTTGACCACTGCCAGAAGCATGCCCTTATTTAAGGTCATGCAGCAAAAAGTGGATCGGCTGAACCTGCTGATGAAAGAAAAACTGACCGGGGTGCGGGCGATCCGAGCTTTTAACCGTCAGGATTATGAAACCGAAAAATTTGGACAGGCCAATCAGGAAGGCATGAATGCGGCTGTTAAGGCCAATTACGCAGTGGCTTTTTTTGCGCCACTGATGCAATTAATGATGAACCTGACGATGGTAATCATTCTTTGGTTAGGTGCCGATGAAGTTCAGCAGCAAATCGTCAGTCTGGGCGGTTTGATGGTCTTTATCCAATACGTCTTGATGTTCATGTCCGCACTTGGTCTGGTTTCGGCTTTATTAATGGCTTATCCTCAGGCGGCGGTCTCAGCAGCCCGGGTTAAAGAGGTATTGGATGCGGACTTCTCAATACAGGATCGAGAAAATCCGATTGCGCTTGAAAACATCAAGGGACGCATTGAATTTAAAGATGTGTCTTTTGGTTATA
>JAKLQL010000446.1 GCA_022013395.1 Acetobacterium sp. | reverse complement strand
CGCACTTTACGCTGGAAAAACAACCATTCATTTAAAAGCTGAAACTGCCAATGGCACCGGTGATGGCAATTTAACATATCAGTTTTTCTACAAACAGGGATCAACCGAAATTCCCATTGGAGCGGCAATTACAAAAACGACCCCGTCACAATATGTGGCAGCTGAGACGGATCTGGAACCGGATGTTGCCGGAACATATACTGTCTATGTACGTGTTACCGATGCCGGAAATTTAAAGAATGAAGCGAAAATTGGTTCCTTTAAAGTGTTAGGCGGCGTCGTTGCCAATCCTGTAAAAGTGAGCAAAACCACTGGGTTGCTTGTCAGTGACACCATCAAGCTTTCAGCGGGAGGCTCTGGTGGACAGACACCCTACACCTATCAGTTTTATTTTAAAAAAGATGAAACGGGTGCATTAACGGAAATTGGTTCACCGAGTGAAGAAAAGAGCATGAATATTTCATTTTCTTCAAGTGAATATGGTTCTGGAACATATCAATTCTATGTAAAGCTTACTGATAAAAACGGAGAGGTTAGTGCAGCTGATGATACTGCTGTTTTGCTATCCGCCAGTCCAATTGTTACGGTGACGAATCCACCGAATTTGAGTAGTGTTTCTTACACGAAAACAGGTGTCAAACCGCTAATTGCTGACTTATATGTAGGCGATACAGTTGAATTACGCGCAAAAGCTCAAAATGGAAGTGGTGAGTCAACACTGACCTATCAGTTCTTTTACAAACAGGGAACGACAGAAGTTAAAATTGGAGCCCCGGTGGTAAAAACGGGTGCAGCTAAATATGACGAAGCGACAAGTAATTTTGATCTGAGTAATGCTGGAACCTATGCCGTTTATGTGAGAATAACAGATGGCACATCAACAAGTGTTTCAAAAATCGGCAGTCTGAAAGTGCTGGATATGATCTCAGTCAAAACAGTTAAAGCCAGCAAGACCAATGGCTTAATTGTTGGTGACAAAATAAAACTGACAGCCAGTGGAGCAGGTGGAAAAGCGCCATATAAATATGCGTTTTCTTTCAAAGAGGTTTCCGCAGCATCATATACGGCATTGGGAACAGCCACTGAGGAAAAATCAATTGAATATCAATTACCGACCGCAGGGACCTATGTCTTTAGTGTAACAATCACCGATGCTAATGGTGTAGCCAGCACGAATGTTGTCGCGAGTGCTCAGGTAACCGTTGGGAATCCTCCCGTTATCGAATCATTCGCTGTGACGCCGCTAAAAGGTAGTGCCGTTTATATCGGCGACGAAATTACCCTAACTGCGAAAGTAAAAGCAGGAAGTGGTGTCAATGATCGTGATTGGAAATTTATGTACAAGGCTGGGACGATCACAAAAACGATTGATCCAGTTGTCACTGGTGATGTTGCAACTGCAAAAATTATATTAACCGATCCGGGATCCTATACGTTTACAGCTTCAGTTACCGATGAAAACTCATCAGAGGCTGTAAAAACAATTAGTAGTTACCCAGTGTTGAGCAAGGTTGCAGTTAAAAGTTTAACTGCGAATTTAGAGTCTGGTCAGAATATTAATACGGTTATCAAATTGACGGCCACCGGGGTTGGCGGTAAAGCACCGTATACCTATAAATTCTATTCAATCTATCAAGACAGTGTGGACCCAGTTTACATCAACACCTCTTATTCCAGTTCAAACACGACGAATTTTACGCCTAAGAAATCAGGATATTATTCGATTCATGTAAGCATCAAAGATGCCAATGGGAATATTTGCAGTAATGATCGGGAAGTTTGTATCTTAGATTATGAAGTAATTGATAACCCAATTATTAAAAGTTTTTCAGCCGATCAAACATCTGGCCAATATGTCGATACTCTTATTAATTTAACGGCAACGGTTAGCGGCGGAGTACTTCCATATAATTATAAGTTTACTTATAAATTGGGTTCTGAATCAGAAAAAGTGATTGATAACACGGATGGCGATCAGACGGCTGCGTTTACCCCAACAAAAGCTGGAACCTATACGTTCTATGTTTATGTGACGGATATTGAAGGAAATCCAAAACCTGATGCTAAAAAAGAGATAAAATCATTTGTAATTTATGACAAGCCAACGGTTAAGTCTTTTACGTCAAGTAGTACGAAAATTACGAAAGGTAAGAGTGTAACTTTGAAAGCGACGGTTGCGGGAGGTCAGTCACCTTATCAGTACCGATTTTACTATAGTACCGGTGGTGTTCCTACTGAAATCAGAAAGTATTCAACAACAAGCTCTTATAGTTGGACACCAAAAACGACTGGTACATATACAGTATATGTAGATATCATGGATGCTAAAGGAACTGAGACTACCAGTATACAGGCACTTACGATTCAAGTTGATTAATAAGTGCGAATAATAGTCAAAAAATAAAAAAGCCAGAATTGAAGTTTGAAACTTCAATTCTGGCTTTTTATTAATAAAACTACGAAACGCCATTTACAACAATTTCCATCCCCGCCAAATCAAATCCGGTCTCGCAATATACCGAATAAACAAAGGCTTCCTGGGTCCAGGTGGCCAGCCCCATGCCATCGTCGTTATTCTGGTAGAGCACAACAGCACCGGAAGGATTAGTCTTGGTTTGACTGTTTTTAAATTCAGTGTAGACGCCAGCGACATTATCAATGGTGGCATCGGCTTTTCGGACGGTATACTTGACACCATTTAGCGTAAAATCGGCCTGGGCCAGATTGTCAGCGATGGTGTAGTATTTAACGTCGGTAATGCCGGTTGGCAAGGTGGAAAAGGTAAAGCCAATGGCATCTTTGATAGCGGTCAGGGAAGCCTGTTCCACCATGGGGTTGGGAATTTCGGTTTTTGAATCATCCTTTTTTTCGGCGGCAGGAGTGCAGCCGAAAAAAAGCAGAGCCGTGAGAGAAACAAGAATCAAGGTAAACAATCGGAGTTTTTTTGATTTCATGGGAGACCTCTCTTTATATTTAATTTGTAATAAACAGACGTTGCCGGGCGATTACGAACCTGAACTAGCGGCGATGTAAAACAATTACAACAACCTGATACATCAGACCATTGGGGCAGGAAGTTACTCGCCCGATAGACGGATGCGAATTTACAGGCATATGCGGTCGATTATGAATCGTCCCGAACCAGAGTCAGCAGCGATGTAAAACATTTACACAAACCGAATACATTAGTTCGTAGGGGCGGGTATTACCCGCCCGCAGACCATAACTAATTATATCGGGCTGTTGGTATCCTGGGCCACATGGGTAAAATGACTTTTGCCACTGGCATAATCGGCCACCAGCTGACCATGACCCAACAGCTTGAATTTGTAGCTTAACAGCCCATCCAGACCGACGGGGCCGCGGGCATGAAGCTTACTGGTGCTGATCCCAACTTCGGCGCCAAAACCAAATCGGAAACCGTCACTGAAGCGGGTTGAGCAGTTCCAGAACACACCGGCTGAATCCACCAGCGTCATAAAGGTTTTGGCGGTGGGTTCGGTGGTGGTCAGGATGACATCGGTATGACCGGAACCGTAGGTATTGATATGGTTGATGGCGGTATCCAGATCAGGGACGATCTTAATCGAAAGAATGTAATCCAGATATTCGGTTTTCCAGTCATCTTCGGTGGCAGGTTCCACAGCGATGATAGCTTGAGTGGCAGCGTCGCCTTTTATCAGTACACCTTTTGCTTCCAAAGCGGTTTTGAGAGCGGGAAGGAGTTTTTGAGCAACTTTCTCGTTGACTAACAGGGTTTCCAGGGTGTTGCAGGCGGCGACATACTGGGTTTTGGAATCGACGATGATAGCGATCGCCTGTTTCAGATCAGCGTCTTCATGCACATAAACATGGCAGATCCCGTCAGCATGACCCATTACCGGAATGTTGGAATTGGCCATGATGTATTGGACAAAACTGTTGGAACCTCGGGGAATGATCAAATCAATATACTGATCGAGTTTCAGCATGGCGGTGACATCATCGCGGGTCTCCAGATTTTGAACCCAGCCGGTGGGGAGTCCCACCGAGACAGTGGCATCATTGATTATTTTAGCAAGGATTCGGTTGGTTTCCAGGGCTTCCCGGCCGCCTTTTAAAAGGACGCTGTTGCCACTTTTAAGGCAGAGCGTGGAGATCTGGACAAAGGCATCGGGTCGTGATTCAAAAATAACACCGATGACACCAATCGGGCAGGTAACCTTGTAAAGATCCAAACCTTCGTCTAGTTGAGTTGAAAGTTTGGTTGCGCCTAATGGATCGGTGAGCTCAATGAGGCTGTGAATACCCTGGACGACGTCGCTGATTTTATCGGCGTCGAAGGTGAGGCGTTTAAGCAGGGGTGCCCCCAGGTTTTCTTCCTGACTACGTTTCATGTCCTCCTGATTGGCGGTTATGATGGTGTCTTTGTTTTCTTCAAGTGCTTTGGCAATGGCCAACAGGCCGGCATTTCGTTTCTCAGTATTGGTAGCGGCAAGTTGAATGCCTGCCTCACGGGCAATTTTGCCCAGTTCTTCCATTTGCATTGGGGTTTCCTCCTTTAATTTGGGGTTGGTTTGCGGGCGATTGATATGCCAAAGGGCAGACCCTCGCCTCTACAGTATAATGGGTGACGCATGTGTTTTTAAAATGATCTGTGATTTTTGGTTCGTCGGGGCAAGTAGTACCGCCCGCCTTATGTTGTTTATTTTGCTAACAGATTATCGCGGATTTTCTTGAAATCCTTCTCTCTTAAATCGGTTTTTTCCATGAGATAGGTTTCCACATTGCCGAAATTGGTATTGACGTAATCCATGGAAATTTTAAGCCAATCGGGTTTGACGCCATAAAACTCCCAGAGGTGGTAATTTTCAAT
>JAKLQL010000445.1 GCA_022013395.1 Acetobacterium sp. | reverse complement strand
TATTGAACCCGCCGGTACGACCAACGCGTAAAAAATAACTGGCATGGTGAGCCAAGGAACAGAATCACCAATACTCATTATGGAGGATGGAGGTATAAAATGAGTTTAGCAAAAAAAACGATTGAAGTATTAGAATTCATCGAAGCCAACGATGTGAAATTTATCCGTCTTCAATTTTGTGATCTTTTTGGACAAAATCGAAATATTGCAATTACAGCGATGCAAATTGAACGAGCCTTAAACAGTGGAATTCCCTTTGATGCCTCATTAGTCGTCGGATTTTCCGAATCCAAGCTGACTGATTTGGTGCTCTATCCGGATATCAGCACCATTCAAATTTTACCTTGGCGGCCACAACAGGGGAAGGTAGCCCGGATTCTCTGTGATATTCGTTACCCTAATGGAGATAGTTTTGAAGCCGACAGCCGCTATATTTTAAAAGAAACCATTAAACAGGCAGAAACCTTAGGTTACCAATTCAACATCAGTACTGAATGCGAATTTTATCTGTTCAAACAGGACGAAAATGGTGATCCAACAACCATTCCTACTGATCAGGCCGGATATTTTGATCTGGCGCCCTATGACCGGGGCGAAAATACCCGTCGGGAAATCTGTCTGACCCTGGAAGATATGGGCTTTGAGATTGAAAGCTCCCGCCATGAAGCCGGCCGGGGACAACATGAAATTGACTTTAAATACGATGATGCCTTGTCATCGGCAGATAAGATCATGACGTTTAAAACGGTGGTCAAAACAATCGCCCAGCGAAATGGGGTGCATGCCTCATTTCTGCCCAAGCCGCTGATGGATGAACCGGGAAGTGGTATGCATATCCATGTATCGCTGTCAAAAAATGGCCAGGAATTATTTGAAAATAATAATGGTCAACTTTCCGATGAAGCCAGATATTTTATGGCCGGCGTATTAGCTCATGTAAAAGGCTTGACCGCCGTGGCAAATCCACTGGTTAATAGTTACAAACGCTTGACCGGTGGTAAAGAGGCACCCCGTCATATTGGCTGGGGCTTTGGCAATCGCTCACCGCTGATTCGCATTCCGATGGAGTTGGATGACTATTCTCGGTTTGAACTCAGAAGCCCAGACCCGACTTGTAACCCCTATCTGACCTTTGCTCTAATTCTGGCAGCTGGTCTGGAAGGAATTAAAAATAAGACGCCATTGATGAATGAACTGGTTTTTGGGGAGGACGAAATTACGAAAAATGTCCAGACCGATGAACGGATTGAAGAATTGCCGATTACCTTGATGGATGCTCTGGCTGAGATGCGTGCCGATCCATTAATCAGCGATGTTCTGGGAGTCAATCTGGCAAAAAAATACATTGAACTGAAAACCGCTGAATGGATGGACTATATTAAAACTGTTCATCCCTGGGAAATTGATCGTTACCTCTCAATTTATTAAAGGACAATCAAAATCAATAAAGGCAGGAGGTGAAGGGGATGAGCAGCGTATTGTTGGTATGTAAACAGGAGGACGTAATCCGTGGGCTGGCCGATATTTTACGCCCAATGAATTTTCAATTAATCGACTCGGCAACTTCTGCCGCAGAAGGCCGACGGCGGCTTCAGGAAATTGAATATGATCTGGTGATTGTAAACACCCCTTTAGGCGATGAATTTGGTGTTGATTTTGCTGTTGATATTTTGGAGAAATATATGGTTGGGGTTATTCTGATCGTCAAAAGCGAATTAGTCGATCACGTGGAAGAAAAACTCATTGATACGGCGGCTTTCGTGGTCCCCAAACCTTTAAATCGACAGTTATTGGTTCAAAACATCCGTTTTGTCTGTCAGTCCCGTGAAAAAATTCAGCGCTTGCAAAATCAGAATCAGGCGTTAAAAACAAAAATTGATGATTTGGGTGTTGTCTATCGCGGAAAACTTTTTTTAATGGGCCACCTGGACATGACCGAAGATCAGGCGCACCGATATATTCAAAAAAAAGCCATGGATATGCGGACATCTCCGCGAAAGGTTGCTGAACAGATTATCAAAACTTATGATAAGAAGTAATTAAATAGTGATGATTAATAAATCATCAGCCAGGGCTTCATAACGAGATAAACCCTTGTTATGAAGCTTTTTACATGATAAACTTGATCAATGGACAAATGTTTAGCCTGGTAAGGCAGCAAAACAGCAAAATAAAAAAATGTAAACAATAACATGGGAAAAATTAAAAATATGTGGAACAAATCCCCTGGCTTTATGTTATAATACTCTGGGAAAAAATGATCCCATAAATATTCAAAGATGCTTAATAAGTGGTTTTTGATCGAAGAATCCTTGTGAAAATGGATGAAATCCAGGTTTGGCAGGTGGGACTTCTGGTCTGAGGTTGATGGAAGGAATGAGAATAAATGTCGATTTCTGTATTAGTTGGCGCCCAATGGGGCGATGAAGGCAAAGGAAAAATGGTGGACTATTTCGCCAAACAGTCTGATTTAATTGTTCGGTTTCAAGGGGGCGACAACGCAGGTCATACTGTTATTAATGATTATGGTATTTTCAAGCTTCATTTAATTCCCTGTGGTGTGTTTAACAAAGACTGTCAATGTTTAATCGGGACAGGCGTTGTGGTCAACCCCGATGTTTTACTTGAAGAAATGCAACAGATCATTGAAGCAAAGGTAAGCCTGGAAGGTCTTAAAATATCGGCTAAAGCTCATATCCTCATGCCCTATCACCAAAAACTGGATGAATTAATGGAAGCCAGTGGCGGAATTGGTACCACTAAGCGTGGTATTGGTCAAGCCTATGCTTATAAGGCGATGCGAAAAAGTCTGCGCTTTGAAGATTTGTTGAATCTGGAAAATGCGAAAAAGAAATTGGAAACCATTGTGCCGGTCGTCAACGATCAAATGGCTTCCTATAAGATAGAGCCCTATACGGTGGAAGCACTCTACGCTAAATGCGAGTTTTGGGCCAAAACGTTTGGACATATGATCGTCAATCCGGTTGGCTACTTACATGATATGATCGATGCGGATAAAAATATTCTTTTTGAGGGCCAATTGGGCGCGATGAAAGATATTGATCTGGGAATCTTCCCCTATGTAACATCCTCTAATCCGATTGCGGCTTATGCGGCCGTGAGTGGCGGATTTCCTGCTAAAAAAATAAATAATGTCATTGGCGTGGCGAAAGCCTTTTCCAGTGCCGTGGGCGCTGGTCCCTTCCCAACCGAAGAGTTTGGTGGCACCATTGATATGTTACGGGGAACTGGCGAAAAGCCGGATGATGAGTTTGGTGCCAGAACGGGCCGCTCCCGTCGATTAGGCTGGTTGGATATTCCGGTTTTAAAATATACTCATGCGATTAACGGGTATGATGAACTGGCCTTATGTAAAATTGATAAATTAGATGATCTGCCGGAAATTAAAATCTGTGTGGAGTATAAATTAGATGGAAAATTAATCAAAGATTTTCCGAATACTGAAGATTTAGAACGGGTTGAACCGGTTTACATCACGCTTCCCGGTTGGTTGAGTGATACCACAAAAATTCGTCAAGTCGAAGATTTACCAGAGAATGCAAAAAAATACATTAAAACAATTGAAGACTTGGTTGGAACGACCATTGCCTATGTGGGCGTTGGCCCGAACCGAGAGGACTTAGCAATTCGATAAATGTGCTAAATTGAAATACCTGGTTGCGTGCAATCAGGTATTTTTTGAAAATAGTCGGCGATTTAAATTACTGCTGTGAGCTTCGCGGTCTCGTTACATCAAACAATTTTTACACTGTAC
>JAKLQL010000444.1 GCA_022013395.1 Acetobacterium sp. | reverse complement strand
TAAATCGGTTGTTCGGATCTTCGTCGCCGATAAAGTCTTCACCCCGGTAATACTGGCAGTCCGACTATTGATGGAAATATTGGCCCCCATCCGACGAAGCTCGTCCACATATTTAAAGCGGCTTTCAAAAATACTTTCGGTAATGGTACTGGTCCCCTGAGCAATGGTCATTAAGACCGCCATGGGCTGCTGTAAATCCGTCGGGAATCCCGGATATGGCATGGTTTTCACGTTCACAGCCTTAAGAGGATGCTTACCGATGACCCGTATCCCGTCATCTTCTTCCCGAACGATAACGCCCATTTCGCTAAGTTTAGCGGTAATGGCCTCCATATGTTTGGGAATAACATTTTTAATTAAAACATCCCCTTCAGTTGCAGCCGCTGCCATCATATAAGTACCAGTGGTGATTTGATCGGGAATGACTGAATATTCACAGCCATGCATTTCTTCAACGCCAACAATCTTAATAACATCTGTTCCCGCACCCTTGATGTTTGCTCCCATCAGATTCAAAAAGTTAGCCACATCGACGATGTGGGGTTCTTTGGCGGCATTTTCAATAATTGTTTTACCATCGGCTCGAACGGCTGCCAGCATGATGTTAATGGTTGCACCAACACTGACCACGTCCATAAAAATATGGGCACCTTTCAGTTCCGGTGCTTCCATTTTTACCTGACCATGCTCAATCACCACGGTTGCGCCTAATGCCTGAAAGCCTTTAATATGCTGATCAATCGGTCGATCACCAATATTGCAGCCCCCAGGTAACGGCACAATCGCCTTTCGATATCGTCCCAGCAACGCTCCCAGCAAATAATAAGAGGCTCGCATCTGGCCGGTTTCCTCTTCATAATCCGACACATCATATGAAATCGGTTTTTCAGTATTTATAATCAGGGTATCATTTTCTCTATATATTTCAGCGCCCAATTTTTCAAGAATAACAATCATCTTGTTAACATCTTTGATATCGGGAACATTTTCTATTTTACTTGAACAGGCACAAAGCACCGCCGCCGGGATAATTCCCAGTACAGCATTTTTTGCCCCGGAGATTGTAACCTCACCTTGGAGTGGGTTACCTCCTTCTATAATAAAAGCATCCATATTTATTCCTTTCAGTGCAAGTATATATGCAATATCCAATTGGTAATTATATCATAAGTTTTGATATTATCAAGAAATCTCTTGATTTTATCCGGTTTTTTTATCGTAAATCCTGGTTTTCTTATACTCCTTAAGAAATCTTTTCCCGGTTTAAAGAAAACAGGAATTCCTCACAAATTAAATGCGATGTGATATAATATCGTAACGGTATTTTTCTGAACTAAAGAATTTTAATCCTAAATAATCATTATCAATAAATAACTCGAGGTAAAAAATGAATCGTTTTGAATTAGTTTCCAGCCATGATGATCTGGGTGTGACACCCATTGAGAATATTTTTATCAACCATTACATGCCCATGGCTCGGGGGGACTATGTAAAAGTCTATCTTTACGGTTTAAAGCGATGCTTTAATCAAGGCTTGACCCCCATCAGCAATGAAGATATCGCTAAAGACCTGAACTTATTAGAGACCGGTGTGAAGAAAGCCTGGGATTATTGGGCCTCCGAAAAAATCATCGC
>JAKLQL010000443.1 GCA_022013395.1 Acetobacterium sp. | reverse complement strand
TGGCGCAATGCATTCTTCTCTCAATGAAGTAATAAAAATACCCAGCGACTGACAGTCATGAATTAGCATTGATTTATTTCTAGTATACGCCGTCATGTTTTCAATAGATAAATTCAAAAAATTCTTATTATGCTTTTTATAATTATTTCCCCACTCCACCATCGCCTCAAGAACGGTTCTTAAACTTTCCCCTACTTCAGTAAGCGTATATTCTACACGGGGTGGAACTTCGGCATAAACTTTCCTGACTAACAGTCCTGCCGCTTCCATTTGCCTAAGATTGGCAGTCAACACTTTTTGCGAAATGTTGCCCACTGTCTTTTTTAGCTCACCGAATCGTTTTGTCCCGTCTAGTAAATCTCGGATAATCATTACTTTCCATTTGTTTTCAATCAAAGATAATGTCGTTTCTACTGGACATAATATTGAATTATCATTCATACAACGCGCTCCTTTCTCATTAGTATCCAAATGGATACTATAGCACAATATTGTGCTTACTTCTCAAGTGATACTGTATCTAGTATACTTCATTTAGAAACACAATTCAACTGCATGTGTCAGGTAGCTAGCTCATAAAATTCTAGCCAACTTAACATGCAAATCAAATTAATGAAGAGAGGTCTATCAAAATGAAAACAATTAATTTACAGGCAGGGACAGTAACAACAAATGAATTTTCAAATTTCTCAATCCACACTTACACTTCACCGGAGTCAGGCGGATTTGTGAATTCTCAAATTATCGAGACCAGCAATCACCTTATTCTTGTAGACACGCAGTACTTACTGCCATTTGCGACCGAATTGAAAGAATACTTGTCAGACATCAAAAAACCAATTGAAAGAATTATTATCTCTCACTCACATCCAGATCATTGGTTTGGGAACGAATTCTTTCAGGATCAAAAGATTTTTGCTCTGCAAGAAGTTCGTGCTATCCTTGAGCAAGCTGGCGATGCAATAATCGAAAGCTATCAATTTATGAACGAAAATGGTTCTTTAGTTCCAACGGCAAAAACACTTCCAAACTCCACTTTGAAGGAAGGATTATTTACCCTGGATGGCGTGGAATTCTCAGTTATTAAGTTTACCGATACTGAAGACTCAATTATCGCAGGCATCGAAATTTCGAAAGAGCATATTCTGATCGCTCAAGATATTGTTTATGATTTTACGCATGCATTTACAGCAGAATTAGCCAATGTTCAAAATAAATGGATTGAAGTTCTTGAAAGCATCCAATCAAAGAATTATTCATTAATCTTAGGCGGACATGGCACGCCTTCCGCAGGAGACATTTTAACTCCGGCAATAGCCTACCTACACGACGCGACAACTGCAATTCAAAAAGCCTTAAAAGAGGGGACTGATAAAGAAAGCAAAACACAAATTTATAGTCAGTCCATGCTTGGAAAATATCCCGAATTTAAAGCCCCGAGTTTAGTTCAACTGTGTTCAAACTATATGTTTAATTAGATTTATCAAAACCATCCGATAATCTTTTTACAAAAAAGCAAAGCACTGATGAGTCTGGTCAGTGCTTTGCTTTTACCCTGTATGTGCAATTGCAAATATTATGTCAGTTACTCTTTGTCATTTTTTAGCTGATTGGCGGATTTCTTCATGGTAAAAATAATTGATGATGATTGGTTTACCTGTCGGGTTTTCTTGAAAGGGTTTGTCTGACTCAAGATACATATATCCGTTCTGCTCTGCATATAATGCTATTTGATGGTCTAATTGTTCCCAATATAATCGGCTTCTTCCTTGATATATTTCTTGATATAACGGGATTAAGTCAGGATAGTGATTTGCAATATATTCCAGTATGACGGGTTTATATTCTCCTCTGAGGTTCAAGTTTTCAAGCCAGATATAATCACATTGATTTTTAATCTTCTCAATAATTGCAACCACATCTGTTATCCCTGGAAAAATCGGTGATATAAAGCAGGTCGTACGAATTCCCGCATCGTGAAAAATCTTCATGGCAGCAATTCTCTGTTCAACTGTAGCGGCCGTATCCATATCAGCACGAAAATCTTCGTCTAACGTATTAATCGACCAGCATACCAACGGATTGGGAAATGTTTTTATCAGGTCTAAATCTCTCAGAACCAAATCTGACGTGGTAGTAATAATAAGGTTTGCTTCGCTCCCCTTCATTTGCTCTAAAAACAAACGTGTGCGTCTATATTTCTCTTCCCATGGATGATACCCATCAGTAACCGAACCAATGATAATTGTTTCGCCTTTGTATCGCTTCGGGTTGCGTATAGGGGGCCAATTCTTAACATCCAGAAAGCTTCCCCATGGCTCCTTGTGGTTGGTAAAACGCTTCATAAAAGTAGCATAACAATATTTGCAACTATGAGGACATCCCACATACGGATTAACCGAATAACCTGCGATGGGCAGATTAGATTTTGTCAAAATACTTTTTGTATCAATCTCTTGAATCTTATCGATCATCAGTCTATTCCTCTCTTACTTTAATCAGCACTGGTTTAGTCATCATATTCATAACCAACAAAGTCTGCATAGTAATATCGATAGTCACATCCTATGTAACTCCTAAACGTTTATTCATCCAATCCAGTATACTTCCAATCGCCCAAATTCCCTTTTTTTTCAAGCCCATAATAGCTGTTTTGTGATACAAGAGCCGGCGATTCCTTTTCTAAACGATGTTGATGTGAATCAACAACAATTTCATTAGAAGCCAACGTATTTGCAATCCTGCAAATGAAAATGTCACTGCCATTAAGCGCAATTGTTTTTTTAACTTCAAGCTCATAACTCATCGGACTTTCTTGTAGAATTGGTACATTTAAAACTTCACCGGGAATCAGTTCTGCTAATTTTGTAATTTCTTTTCCATCATAACCATTTTTATGACCCAAGTAATCTGCAATTGGTAGAATGGTTTCTGTCACTAGATTAGCAGAGAACACTCCTGTCTCTTTTATTATATCTTTTGTAAGTTTATTACCATCTAAGCAAACCATGACCGATAATTCATCATCCCAGCAGAAGTTAAGCCAACAAAAAAGACCTAAGTTTGCCTTACCGTCTTCCTTGTATGTCCCCAAAATAAACAACTGCATCGGATGCGGTATAAACATTTTTGTCACGTCGATCGATGTTTTTTCCATACTCAAGCCCTCCCTTTTCAAACTGCTTGTTTCCGGGTATCAGAGACTAATCTCCTTTGGCGGATTTCCAGACATATCGGCAATTACTGCTTTTGCATCTTCCAGATAAAATGCCTCGAGAAGCGGATTGTCTGCCGTCTGATACTGTCCCTTAATGATTGGATTCTCCATCATCGCTTCTTTAACCAACATGTTATTCTCAAAAATTGCTTTACCACTTAGTCTTAGCCATACGTAATCCGGACTTGAAATGCAAACCTCCACATGCGGATTCTGTTGCATCTCTGTATAGACTTCTTTTTTATTATTTGTTCCAAACCACAATTTACCCTCTTTTTCAAAACAGAACATAAACGGACGACATTTTGCCTTGCCATCACGTCCAACCGTTGCAAAATATTGCAACGGATTTTCAGATAAAAACTTTACGACTTCCTTCATTTTATAGACCTCCAGGTGAAAATTTATTAGGCATCTTAATGATACCTCTTTTATTTTAGAACTCCAGATTTATAATGTAAAGTAGGCACAATGTTGTAACAAGGTATCCATATGATACTAATAGAACCGCTATATTATCTGGAACATTATATTAATTTCAGATAATTCCAATCACTGAAAATATCACATTCTTTGATCTTGTCCAAGAAAAAAATCCACCAGCTCAGTCGTGGCTGTTTCTGCTAGAAACAACTCTTGACCAGTTAACCCTGCTTCCATAATTTCTTGAAGCAGTCCAATTTCAGCGATAATACTCTCGGGCTTTTCTATGCTTTCATACATCAGCTTTTTGTTTTCATCTGTGGTCTTATTAAGCACATAATAAATCGGTTTTTCAATACTTATAGCTAAATCCGCAATTTTTTTCGAGAGCCTCAGCGATTCAAAAGACGGATCCACAATCATAAGAATGACATCCACCCCATTATCGATGCTTCTTCCAAAATGTTCAACGCCAGCCTCCATATCAATAAGAGTTACCTGATTCTCGTCCAACTGAAGATTTGCAATGAATTGTCCAATCACAGTACCCATGGCGCATGAACAACCCTCATTGGCCTGGTTGATTTTCCCGCTTACCATCAGTTTTATAGAGCCTTTTTCCGAGAAGTACCCCTCTGGAATATCCGCAATCGTCCATTGTTCATGAAAAAACTGATGACTGAATTTGGAAAGCATCATATTGTTCAACACTTTTTCCTTACCACCAAAATAGCCGGTAAAACCTTTTGGCATTTCCATTCCCAGTTGTGCATGTAGTCCATAGTTTGACTCGTCCGAATCAATGATCAACACTTCTTTATTTTTATTCGCCAGTGCTTTTGCCAGGAGGGTGGTAATTGTGCTTTTGCCACAGCCTCCTTTTCCACATATCGCAATTCTCATCGTTATTATTCCATCCTTTTTTTTATTTGTATAATCTCGTCGAGCAGCCCTTTGCCACTTTCACTCAAATATTGAATCAGTAATCCACATAGGGTTGTTTTCCCCACTCCACCCTTACCTGCTAATGCGATAATATGACCCATCTTCTTCTCCTTTACAGATTGTAACATTATCAACACAGTGTTGATTATCTGTCTCTGTATTTATTATAATTAAAGCGTGAATTTGTTCAAGCATCAATTTTTTCAATTTGTTTTGTTTATCAACAGATTTATAAATTTGTCAATTATAGGAGTTATGATACGTCATCTACAAGAAAAAAAGTTCGATCACCGTACACATGGCACTACCTGCATGTGCTCGGGACTTTCACCCGTTAGGTTGCGCCCACGCCGGGCACACCGCCAAATAAAAAAACAGGGTTCTATACCCTGTTTTTTTTCATTCTTTCTGATTCATTTTTTTTAATGGTTTTTAAAACTTGAACCATCCCGATGTCCGCATTAGCAATAACCTTAGCAATTTCTTCCCGGCTAATATCGTCCAGATGAAATCCCGCTACTACGGTACAGACACAATGAAAAGTTTCCGACACTTTTTTTGCCAGCGGAATCGCCAGGGCATCATCTTTATGGGATTGGGGGGTGTAACTGCTCAGTCGGCCATCATCGCCAATGGCAGTACAGCCGATATGGGCATCCCCGCCGGTTAAGAGAATCAGCCAGTCATTGCCGACGGGTATGATCTCATAATTAAGGGCCGTTTTTCCGGTACCCTGGGTCAGTTTGATATGCTCATTCATGGCTATCCTCATGGCCCCAGCGGGTAAATAGATTGTGGGGGATCTTTAACATATCAAAGACCTTACCGACACTCTGGTTAATCACATCATCAATTGATTGGGGTTTATGGTAAAAACCCGGCATCGGCGGCAGAATAATCCCGCCAGCCTCGGTTACGGCAGTCATGTTCCGCAGATGAATCAGCGTCAGTGGGGTTTCCCGAACCATCAAAATCAGCGGTTTGCGTTCTTTTAAGGCTACATCGCCAATCCGGACGATCAAGTTATCGCTAAATCCATTGGCGATGCCAGCCAGGGTTTTCATGCTGCAGGGGGCAATCACCGTGGCGTCAATGCCGTAGGAGCCACTGGACACAGCAGCAGCCATATCCCGGCAGTCGTAGACCTGGTCGGCCAGCGATAGCACATAGTCTTCAGAATAACTGGTTTCTAGGCCAATGGTTTTGCTGCCCCATTCACTTGATACAAGTGAGACATGGTGTTCGGTATTTTTTAAAGCTTCCAGCAACCGGATGCCATAAACGACCCCAGATGCCCCGGTAATTCCCACTGCAATTTTCATGAAAGGTTTCTCCGTTTTTCTGTTTTTTCATAATCGATGCCCGCTTCATTAATGATGACCCCATAAACTGCTTCGGCGGTTTCTTTGGAAATAATCTCATCGAGTACATCGTCATAGACTTTTTGCGGGGGTCGTTTCATCGGCTCGCCCCAGCCGCCGCCACTGCTGGTATTCAGGTAAATCCGATCACCTTTCACCGCATGGCGGGGGGCTTCCTTACTTTCCATGATGATTTTCTCGCCGTCATGAACAAAAACGCTGCGGTTCAGGCTGCCCTGATGCCCGCCTCGGAGCCCATAGGGAGCAAATTTAATGCCATCGCCAAAATTGACCACATCGCCCTTTTCGGCAGTGATCTCAAAAGCGTATTTCATGCCGCAGCCACCCCGATATTCACCGGCTCCAGCGGTATCGCCATCCATCTCATGATGCAGGGTCATATGCGGGTACTGGACCTCATTGGATTCGATATTAGGTGCCTTGACCCCGCCAAAATTCGATAAGGTCGCCATATAGGGTTTGCCGTCATGGCCGGCCATGGCGCCGCCGCTGCCCAGCGAACAAAAGGAAAAGCCGACATAGTAGCGGTCATTCCGGGGATCCACGCCATAAAACGAAGGTCCCAGATAGCGATGGTAGCCGGCGGATACCCGACCCGACTGGGCCTGATCCAGGGCTTTGAAAATCACGCCGATGATTTCGCTGGCCGGGGTTAGGGTACAAAGGGTCATTGGTGCCGGGAGATTGGGATTAACCAGCGATCCCACTGGCAGATTGACTTCGATGCAGCGGAAAGCGCCGCTGTTTCGGGGAATGTCTTTACCCAGAAACCACAGAGCCGCAATCCCGGAAGCACAGGTGGCCGTCACCACCGAGGTGTTGATAAAACCTTTGACCTGGCCATCGGTGCCGGAAAAATCCACCAGCATCCGGTCGCCGGTGATGGTAACTGCCACCGCGATTTTAACCGGTTCGGTCTGAAAACCGTCATCGTCAATATAATCCACCGCCGTGTAGGTGCCATCAGGAATGGCGGCAATCCGCTGGCGGGTCAGGGTTTCGGTCTGAATCAACGACTCCGTCACCGCTTTCTTAACGGTGGCCACCGAATAGGTGCTCAACATCTCTTTGATCCGTCGGGCTGCCAGTCGGTTGGAACCGATCTGAGCCAGAAAATCGCTGGTGAGCATTTCCGGATTCCGGGTATTTAGTCGGATCAGCTCCAACACATCGGTAAGCATTTCGTTGTTCTTCATCAGGCGGGTCGGCGGAATCCGCAGCCCTTCCTGAAAGATCTCCGTCGCCTTGGGGTTGTAGCTGCCAGCAGTGGAACCGCCGATATCGCCGTGATGAGCCCGGCTGACACAAAAAAACAACAGCTCATCCTCATAAAACACTGGGGTAATGATGCCGATATCTGGCAGATGGTTGCCGCCGTCATAAGGATCATTGATGATAAATACATCGCCGTCTTCGATGGCCTGACCGAATTTTCGCAGCATGCTTTAACGCTGAAAGATCCGGCCGTAGCCAGGATCGGGATGCCGCTGAGTTGGGAGACCAGCTCCCCGTCTTCATCGCAGATGCAGCAGGCAAAATCACAGGCTTCGGCAAAAATCGGTGAATGGGCCGAGCGCTCCAGGGCGATGCCCATTTCGCTGGTGATGCTGTCCAGCCGGTTCATAATGACGGTGCGGTTAATGATATCATCAGTTCGCTGATTCATGGGTCGCCTCCTTTCTGAGCGCGAAGATGCCTTCGTCCTCATGAATACAATAAAAGCCGTTGGGAACAATCAACGTCGTATAGGCAAAGTCAATCAGGGCCGGACCAGAAATCGGTTCTGTTAAATCGCCATCCAGATAAATCGGCACCGCAATCTCACCCTGACAGTTAAAGACTTCGCCGGCAACCGTTTTGGTTGTCATGCTTTTTGTTGTGTCACTGCTTGTCGCTTTTGAAGTCGGGAATAGCATATTCTCCTGATCGAGTTCGGAACAGGCCAGGTGCAGATCGATAATTTCCCAATCTTTGTCTTCAGCATATTCATAAATAGCTTCATGGGTTTGGTAGAAAGCTTGCTCCACGTTCTTAATACTTTCGGGACTAAATTCGCCCAAAGTCCAGGGTACCGAGATCTCATGGTGCTGGCTGACATAGCGCATTTCCAGCATCAGATCAAAGCGCTGGCGGCTTTTCGCTACCCCCAGCCGTTCCAACTGCGCCGACCCTTCGGCCTTCATCGCCGCAACCATGGTGTTTAACCGCTTGGCATCCCATTGTCTTTTTTCCATCAGAATACTCTGGTTAATGTCGTAACGACAGGCAGCGCCCAGCATTCCCCAGGAACAGAAGACCGGACCCTGCACCGGAATCAGGGCTTCCGGCATCTGCAGGGATTCCATAATCCGGGCCGCAAACAGGCCAAAGGCACCGCCGGCACTAATAAGGCTGTAAATTCGCGGATCATTCCCTTTTTGGGTAGTCACCAGCCGCATGGCATCGGCCATCATTTCCGCGGTGATGCTGTAAATAATCCGGGCGGCATCCTGCACCGAAAGATTTAAGGGATCGGCCACCTTTTCTTTAATTGTCTTAACGGCCTGATCCATCGATAGCGGCAACTTGCCGCCGAGGAAATTGTCGCCGTTGATCAGTCCCAACACCAGCAGCGCATCGGTAACTGTCGGTTGCTCGCCGCCCTGATTGTAGCAGGCCGGGCCGGGAATCGAACCAGCGGAGTCCGGGCCAATCAGCACCCGTCCGCCAGCTTCCACATGGGCAATACTGCCGCCGCCAGCACCGATGGAGCGAATATCGATCATCGGAATGCTCAGCGGATAGCCATCCAGTTCGGTTTGGGGCACCAATTGATTGACACCGCCACTGACCACATGGAGGTCAAAGCTAGTTCCGCCCATGTCTGCCAGGACCGTGTGGGTTCGGCCCAGGTATTTGCCTAAGGATAAATTACCGACAGCTCCGCCAGCAGGACCGGATAACAGGGTCTTAACCCCAAAGTTCTCCAGAGCTTGCGAATCGCTGAGACCGCCGCTGTTTTTCATAATATGCACCGGCTTATCCCAGCCAAAAACGGCCAGTTCTTTTTTGACGTTCTTCAAATAATCGGCCAGCACAGGGGTACAATATGCGTTGATCACCGTGGTGGTGGTTCGTTCGTATTCCCGGATTCGCGGGGAGACTTCAGAGGATAGCGACACAAACACGTTAGGCAGTTCTTCTTTGATAATTTCGGCCGTCCGCTTTTCATGATCTGGATTAAGAAATGAAAACAGATAACAAACCGCAATGGCTTTTACGTCAGCTTCCCGACATTTTTGACAGGCTGCCCGAACAGCCGCTTCATTAAGGGGCTTAATCACAGCCCCCTGGTAATCCATCCGCTGTTCAATGCCCAGTCGCAACCGCCGGGGTACCAGAACCATCGGGTTTTCAATGGCCAGATCCCACTGATTGGCCAACTGCGCCCGGCGGATTTCCAGGGCATCCCGAAATCCCTCGGTGGTGAACAAGGCGGTCTTAACGCCTTTTTTCTCCAATAGGGCGTTGAGTGCCAGAGTGGTTCCCATGGATATTTTTTCAGTCTGAGCCAATAACTTTTCCAAGTCGGTTCCCCAGACCAATGCCAATTCTTTAAGTCCTGCCAGAATTCCCTGAGCCGGATGGTCATGATTGGTGGGGTTTTTCAGGGCAATCCGTTGTTCGGCCTGATCCCCAAAACAGCCCACCGATGTATAAT
Source organism: Acetobacterium sp. (assembly GCA_022013395.1). Taxonomy (GTDB): domain Bacteria; phylum Bacillota; class Clostridia; order Eubacteriales; family Eubacteriaceae; genus Acetobacterium. The sequence continues at coordinate 4,547 of JAKLQL010000443.1, read as the reverse complement.
CGGTAAAAGTGCCGCCGGTGTCAATCGCAATTTTTATCATATTTGACCTTCTTCTATTTGACGTATTTAAATAATCGCTTGATGTCTTTAATAACATTTTCGTCAATGTCGATTTTGGGTGAGTAACCGCTGAGGGGTTTGGTGGCATCGATGCCCATTTTGGCGGTGAGACCATCGTCGCCAGTGGAGGGATCCAGGGTTTCGCCCATCATATGGGGGAAGATCATCACGCCCTTATCGGCCTGTAGACGGGTGGCCATGGCCCACAGCACTTCCTGTTCGTTGAAGACATCCACATCCTCATCCACAACAATGACCATTTTAATGTGATGATCCATGCCCAAGGCGGTTAAAATAACCTGTTGGGCCTGGCCTTCGGCGGTTTTTTTCATCGACACATAACAGTGGAAAATCCCGCAGGAGGATAGTGGCGAATGAACCGCCTTGATGTTGGGCAGATTCTGTTTTAAAAACTTGGTGATATCACCTTCCCGCTGAATCGATACGATGGTGATGTGTTCGCTGCTCATGGCCGGTGTTAAATCGTGGAAAATCGGTTTTTCCCGGTAACGAATGGCATTGACCTGGAAGACATTTTCAGTGCTGCGGAAGCAGGCGTAATTGGTGTATTCGGCAAAAGGGCCTTCCGGCTCCCGAACATTGCAGAGTACTTCTCCTTCCAGAACAATTTCGGCATAAGTGGGCACATTGAGGTCCATGGTGGCACAGGGGGATACTTCCAGGGGCTCGCCAAATAATCCGCCAATGGCACCGTATTTTCCTAAATGATAAGGAATTGATGCTTGCGAACCCAAGGCAATATTGGGATGGACGCCAATACAGATGGCGGCTTTCATGTTTTCGCCCCGTTCCTCACTCTTTCTGAAAAATTCCCACATCCGCTGACGGGAGTGGAAGGAAATCCCCAGCTTGTTTTTTCCCTTCAGTTGCAGCCGATGAAAACCCAGGGTTTCACAGCCGGTTTCCGGATCTTTGGCCACGGTCAGACCGGAGGTAATATAGGGGCCGGCATCAATGGGAAAATGGGTAATGATCGGAAACTTGGTTAAATCCACCTCATCGCCAGTAAGCAAATGAGCATTACAAGGCGGATTTTCCACCACTTTAACATCATCAAAGCGATTCTTGATTCGTTCGGCAAATTCAAAGGATAAATCTTCAGTTTTAACGCCCATGGCTTTGGCAAACCGACCCTTGGTGCCGAGAATATTGGTTACCACCGGAATATCGCCGCCCTCCACCTGATCAAACCACATCACCGGATATTTCCGCTGTTTTTCCAGCTCCATCATTAAGGTGCTGATTTCATATTCCCGCTTGACGGGTTCTGTCACATGGCAGATTTCCCCATCCTTATCCAATTGTTCTAAAAACACACGTAAATCCTGACTCATCTTCGATTTCTCCTTAATTGTGATTGAATAAACTACTGGTAAAACTACAAATTGCTTTGGCACCTGTTTTCTAAAACAGATACCAAAGCACATGATTTTTCTTTATTTTGTTTTAGACTTTTATCGTATTATTTTACCATACCTGATTTCAATAATGCATCATAAACTTTCTTTTGAGCCAAAGTTGCCAATGGCCAGGTTACACCAATGGTTATCAGGGTAGAAACAGCCGCAACACTTACTGGCAGACCAAGAATGAAAACCAGACCCACAGCAACAATGAGGTTCCCTAAAATACAAACGCCACCCTGCGCAAGAATGTGATGAGACCATTTGGTCATGTCACATTTTACAGCCACGAAGGATACCCAGATGGACGCAATGCCGTTAGCAAAGATAAAGGTTGGCCAAAGGGGCGTATACATAATCGAAATTAAGGCTTCTACTTCGGCGGCAATCAATCCGCCTGGCTGTTTGTAAAGCAGCGTCAGAATCCCGGTAAAGAATGCCCAGACCGTTCCGTTAATCAGTAACATTCCCATTTTTCCCCAGGGCAGCATGTTATCAATCTGGCCGGTAATCTGGCAGGCGATAACAAAGACAATCCCCATGACGACAGCACCAATTAAAGATTTGGTGTCGGTTTTAAAAATACTTTTTTTTCCAATTGCTTGTTCGTTTTGCATTTTATGCTCCTTTTTTGTTTAAATTATTTTTTATTTACACAGTTTTTCAACTATTACAAAATCGTTTTTATCAAGACTCCACCAAACCCGATAACCAGGCAGACGATCGTCATGCCTTCCAGGGGATGGAGATTGATTTTATTCTGAAAATTTCGGGTTGCATGGCGGCCGTAACCTCTAAGTTCCACCGATAGCGCCGCATCATTGGAAATCCGCATGGCCCGGTACATCAGGGGTAAAATCGACGCTGGTAGGTTCCTAATTTTTTCAACCACGGTATCATTGGGAACCCCGCGGGCCGACTGGCTATTGCAAATGGCCTGATACTCCCCAATCATCACCGGGAAAAACCGGGCGACCATCGGCACCAGCATCGCATAGCGATAGGGAATCCGCCAATAAATGAGCATCTGCGCCATATCCATGGGGTCGGTATGAACCCCGAACTGATAGGCCGAAAATGAGATGATCCCGATTCTTAGAAAAGCCAGGATCGAGGTTGCGATAAATCCGCTATAAATCTGCAGGATTCCCCAGGAATAAAGCAGCTCTCCTGCTCTTCCAAAGATCAGATTGATAATCAATACCTGGGTGCCGATAATCAGCAGTACAACTGACAGCATTTTAAAAGATTTCAAAGATTTCTCCCAGAGCAGTTCGCTGATGAGAATCACTCCCAGTAAAATGCCATTAAGCAGAATACTTCGCGAAATCAACGCCGTCAACACCAGAAACAGGCACCAGGTCAGTTTGAGCCGCGGATCCAGTTCTTTCAGTTTAAACATTTAAAAATCGCCTCCTTCGATGAGTTCCAGTCGAACTAAATCTTTAAGATAGTCGTCCATTTTTTCAGCTTTAAATTCCAAAGCCAGTTGATGGTTGTGCATTACCACAATCCGATTGGCAAAATCTCTAGCTTCAGCTAAATCGTGGGTCACCAACAAAATAGCGACGCCCTGACTGCTGAGCCGGGCCAGCTTTTCCATCACCACTTGGCTCTGGGGACCATTTAAGCCTGAGGTCGGTTCATCGGCAATGATCAGCTCAGGGTCATTAATGACTACCGAACCAAGCGCCAGCAATTGACGCTGTCCCCGGCTCAATCGCTGGGGGTGCATTTCCTCCAACCCCTCAAGTCCGATCAGGGCCAGAGTTTCCTGAATCTTTTGGTTCGTCTCTTGCTCATTAAGTTTTTTACTGTCATTTTTACTTTTCATTACATAACTGATTTCATCTCTGACAGAGCTGCAAAAGATCTGATCATCAGGATTCTGAAACAGAAACCCGATCCGGCGCCGCAGTTCGCCGACATTTTTCTTCGTCACCGGGGTTCCAAATAGTTCCACGGAGCCTGAGTTCGGTTTGACCAATCCTTCGATGAGCTTGAGCATGGTGGATTTGCCTGAACCGTTCTGCCCGATGACCGCCGTGAAATCGCCTTTTTTCAGCCTGAAATCCAAGGGGTGGCAGCCGGTTATCCCGCCTTTATAGCTATGAGACGCACCGTTTAGCTTGATCACGTTGGTATTTTCATCTACCTGGATCGGTTCTACCCGTCGGTTGTTTTTCTGGAAGCCATATTTTTCCTGGTATTCGGCAACCGGCAGAAAATCTTTCACCGTCCCCGCTTCCATCACCAGCACCCGATGGGCGTCTTTTAAGACCTCGCCGGATTTATCCATGACCACCAGGGTGGTCACTTTTTTCTCCCGGTTCAGCTGTCCCAGGTGACGGTATAGCTCCGTGCTGGTTTTGGGATCCAATTCGGCCGTGGGCTGGTCCAGTAGCAGGATCGGGGTTTTCAATGCCAGGATACTTCCCAGCACCACCTTCTGGGCTTGTCCGCCGGATAAGGCATCCGTATATCGGCCCGAGAACTCGCGAATACCCAAAAAGTCCATAATTTCATTCACCCGGTTCTCAATTTCGTCCTGACTCAAATTGAGATTAGACACCCCAAAAGCCAACTCATCGCCAACGCACCGGTTAACCATCTGGTTTTGCGGTTCCTGCATCATATATCCCAGATAGTCGGCCATTTGGCAGAGCGGAATATTTGACACATCCTGATCGGCGACCTTCACTGTCCCAGATAACGTACAGGGATAAAACTTCGGTGCCGCCGATGTAATGGCATGAAGCAACAGTGATTTCCCCGAAGCCGCCCCACCAGTAATGGCAATAAATTCTCCCTCATTGATATTCAGTTTGATGTTTTTTAGCGCTGGTTCTTGCTCGTCTGGAAAGATGAGCGCTTTGATATCCAGTTGGATGATGGGTTTCATTGGATGGCCTCGTGATTGAATTTTGTTTGGGATTACTTTGGAATAATTGTTTCGCACGGGTTACTGCAGTTTGCATAAAACCGTGCACTCCGGTCTCCGCTGCGCTGCGACCTCCGTCGCGGGCTACGCCCTATGAAGAATTGAAAGAATTAAATATCTTA
>JAKLQL010000442.1 GCA_022013395.1 Acetobacterium sp. | reverse complement strand
TGGATAAAAATTATAAATAACAAATCCCATAGCCAGCACAATTAATAAGACTGCAGCAACAATTTTTGTTTTTTGCATATTATTTTGCAATTTAGTTTTCCTCCTAAAAGCATTTATGCATATATTATACCCATATTATATAATAATACCCAGTAGGCAACATTAATTTTTTTTATTTGCACACTATACATAATAGCAATAAAAATTATTTTAGTTGACTTTATCAGCTGCACATGTTAATATTTATAAAGTTATGTAGCCGCACACACAAGGTTTTAAGTCGAAAGCACCTATTGTGGCGAGTCTGGTATGAGGAGGTGTAGAATCATGTATGCAATTATTAAAACAGGTGGTAAACAATACCGCGTTCAAGAAAATGATGTTATTCAAATCGAAAAAATCAATTTCACAGAAGAAGATGTAAAAGAAATTACTTTTACTGAAGTTTTAGCAGTCAACAAAGATGGCGAAATGATCATTGGTACTCCAGTGGTTGCAAATGCTGTTGTTAAAGCTGAAATTTTAGAAGTTGCCAAAGGACCTAAGGTTATTATTTACAAGTATAAATCTAAAAAAGATTATCGTAAAAAACAAGGTCATCGACAACCATTCATGAAAGTTAAAATTACTGGCATCCAAGCCTAGGACATTTTATGATTTCAGTAAAGATTCAAGGTAAGAATAATATAGCAAATGAAATAATTGTATCTGGTCATGCAGGTTTTGCTGATCATGGCGAGGATATCGTTTGTGCTGCTGTTTCGGTTTTAACGATCAGCATCTTAAACGGTCTCACCGAAATTGTTGGTCGGAAAGATCTTCGTGAAGTGATCGAAGAAGGCTATGTCCACTTCATCATTCCCGAAATCATAGATGAATCAATGAAATTGAAAACAGATACACTCGTTTCGACTTATCTCCTGGGCATCCGGGGGATCAAGGAAGCTTATGGAGATTATATCCAGTTTGAAGAAGTATATAAATAGGAGGTGAACAACATGTTAAAAATGGACCTTCAACTATTCGCCCATAAAAAAGGGGTTGGTAGTTCAAGAAATGGTCGTGACAGTGAAGCCAAACGTCTTGGAGTAAAAAGAGGAGACGGTCAATTCGTACTAGCAGGAAATATTCTTGTTCGTCAAAGAGGAACAAAAATTCACCCTGGTACTAACGTTGGAAAAGGCGGAGATGATACATTATTCGCATTAGAAGATGGTATCGTACGTTTTGAACGAAAAGGCAGAGATAAAAAACAAGTAAGTATTTATCCTCGGGAAGCCATCTAGTTTTCCAGTGACAAAATAATACATCCATAAAACCTCTTATGCTCGTTTTTACAAGATAAGAGGTTTTATTTTTTGTTGTTTGGGTAGATACCATAAAAAAAGCGAGGTAGCAATGTTTGTAGATAAAGCAGAGATAATTCTAAAGGCTGGCAACGGCGGACATGGCGGGATGAGTTTCCGCCGCGAAAAATATGTTCCCAACGGCGGCCCTGACGGCGGTAACGGAGGGCATGGCGGCAATATTGTTTTTATGGCCGACAATGGTTTTCGGACCCTGATGGAATTCAAGTATAAAAGAAAACACAAAGCGGAAAATGGTGAAAACGGCACCGGCGGTCGATCGACTGGTAAAACCGGCGAAGATCTGATTATCAAGGTACCAGTGGGAACCATTATTAAAGATAAAGAGACCGGACGGATCATCTGTGACTTATCAGAACACGGGCAAAAATACCGGGTAGCCGAAGGCGGCCGGGGTGGTCGTGGAAATATGAATTTTGCAACCGCCACCAGACAGGCGCCTCGTTTTGCCCAGGGTGGAGTGAAGGGTCAGGAACGTACCGTTGTTCTTGAGCTGAAGCTGTTGGCCGACGTCGGTCTGATTGGTTTTCCCAATGTCGGGAAATCAACCCTTTTATCGGTTATCACCAAAGCCAAACCCAAGATAGCTAATTACCATTTTACCACCATTGTCCCTAATCTTGGGGTGGTTGAATGGCGAAATTTTGATCCTTTTGTAATTGCTGATATTCCCGGTTTGATCGAAGGTGCCCATGAAGGAACCGGACTTGGTGATCAATTCCTCAGACATGTGGAACGAACCAAGCTGCTGATTCATCTTCTCGACGCCTCAGGCAGTG
>JAKLQL010000441.1 GCA_022013395.1 Acetobacterium sp. | reverse complement strand
TTTGAAACGAACCATTGAAACCATCCGTCATTTGATCCAGGAAACAACCCGGCTATCACAGGCAGCGGTCGCAGGAAAATTGGAAACCAGGGGAAATACAAAAGCATTTGAAGGCGGATTCCGGGACATTGTCGAAGGTGTTAATGCCACTTTAGATGCGGTCGTTGGACCGCTTAACATTGCTGCCGAATATGTGAATAAAATTGGTCAGGGGAAAATCCCAGAAAAGATTACCAGGTCATATGAAGGCGATTTTGATAAGCTGAAACAGAGCATCAATGCCTGTATTGATGGTTTGGGAGCTTTAAAAGAAGGAAACCGGGTGCTCGCCTTAATGAGTCAAAATGATTTCAGTCAAAATATTGAGAACCAATACCTGGGAATCTATGGCGAAATTGGAACAGGGATTAATTCTGTTCATGATCAACTGGTAAGAATTGTTCAGATTGCCAACCATATTGAAGCCGGCGAACTTGGGGATTTAAGCGAATTGAAAGCGATCGGAAAAAGAAGTGATAATGATACATTGATTCCAAGCCTCATTGGAATGATGGAGAACATTGTTCTATTGGTTGCCGAGACCCAAAAAATGACGCAAATTGCAGTATCCGGCGAACTCAGTTATAGAGGCGACGAAACAAGGTTCGCGGGAGAATACGCAAAAGTCATTGTAGGTTTCAATCAGACCTTGGATGCGGTGATCAATCCAATTACAGAAGCTTCTGGAACCCTGAAAGAACTGGCGGCCGGGAATTTAAATACGGCAATGACCGGTGAGTATCAGGGGGATCATGCGATCATCAAAGAGGATCTGAATCAGACCATTGTTAATCTGAAACGTTACGTCAAGGAAATTACCGGTACTCTGGAAGAAATCAGCCAGGGGAATCTGGATCAGGAAATTACCTCCGCCTACACTGGCGATTTCCTGGCGATTAAACAAGCCCTCAATGGCATCAGTTCAAGTTTGAGCTCAACCATGACGGATATTGATACGGCCGCTGCCCAGGTGGAAATCGGAGCCAAACAAATTTCGGATGGTGGCCAGGCTTTGGCGCAGGGAACCACCGAACAGGCCAGTTCCATCCAGGAATTGACGGCTTCCATTGAAGAAGTCGCCGGCGAAACCAAACAAAATGCCGTCCGTGCCAACGATGCCAATGAACTGGCCGTTAGAGTCAGGAAAAATGCCGAAGTCGGCAATGATCAAATGATAAAAATGATCGTCGCCATGCGGGACATTAATGATTCGTCAAACAATATTTCGAAAATCATTAAGGTCATTGATGACATTGCTTTCCAGACCAATATTCTGGCCCTCAATGCCGCCGTTGAAGCCGCTCGGGCAGGGCAGCACGGCAAAGGCTTTGCCGTCGTGGCCGAAGAAGTCCGGACACTGGCAGCCCGCAGTGCCGAGGCCGCCAAAGAAACCACTGGACTGATTGAAGGCTCCATTGAAAAGGTCGGCGCAGGAACAAAAATTGCCGACGAGACCGCCGAAAGTCTGAAAGAAATTTTGCATGAAATTGAAAAAGTGACCAGTCTGGTGGGGAATATCGCCAGGGCTTCCACCGATCAGGCCGCGGAGATTACCCAGATTACCCAGGGGATTG
>JAKLQL010000440.1 GCA_022013395.1 Acetobacterium sp. | reverse complement strand
ATATTGAGAATAAAGTAAATATTGAGAATAAAGTAAATATTGAGAATAAAGTAAATATTGAGAATAAAGTTAAAGAGCGTTCGCCCATGGAAGAGCGACAACGGCAGCGGTTTATGAATAAATCCACCAAGGTGTCTGGTAAATATTTAAGACGGCTGGAAGAATTAAACGGCGCTCCGGAAGCAATGCAGCCTTTTTTCAAAGTACTCAAAGACATCTATGTGGACATGAAAAATGTGGAAAAATCAGCCGATACCAAGATCGTGGGAACCTATTGTGTGATGGTGCCCCATGAATTGATTTATGCCGTCGGCGCTCAGCCAGTGAAACTATGCAGCGGCAGTTATACCGCCTTTTCGATTGGCGATGATCTGGTGCCCCGGGATGCCTGTCCCCTGATTAAGGCGGTGATAGGGTTTCAGGCCATGGAAGTGATGCCGATTTATGAAGCGTGCAAACTGATGGTGATACCGATCACCTGCGACTGTAAAAAGAAAATGGCCGGCATGTTAAAAGAAATGGTGCCGACCTATTCACTGCATGTGCCAACATCAAAAAGTGATGACGATGATATGGAACAATATGTCCAGGAGCTCTATCAGCTGATTCCAGAATTGGAAAAGGTAACCGGAAACACCATTACCTATAAAAGTCTGGCGAAAAGTATCGATCAAATGGGTTTTGCCCAGTATGAAATGTCAAAATTCAATGACTACAAAAAACATGTGCCAGCGCTGATCAAAGGGACTCATGCCATGGCATTGATGAACGCTTTTTCCTACATGCCGGTGGATCAGTGGAGTGAACAGCTGCATCTGTTAAATAAAGAACTGGCCCGGCGCAAAAAGGATAAAGCGTATGTCAGCAAAGACAAACAGCCGCGGATTATGGTCACCGGCTCGCCGATTATTTTCCCCAATATCAAAATCCCGCTGTTAATTGAAGAAATGGGCGGCATTCTGGTGGGGGATGAAACCTGTATGGGGGAACGATCGATTTATGACCCCACGGTGGTGGTGGATCAGAGCTTTGACGGTTTAATGCGATCTCTGGCCAATCGGTATACCCGACCCTGCACCTGTCCCACCTTTGTGGACAATAACCAGCGGATTTACCGGATCAAACAGATGATCAAAGACCATCAGGTTCAAGGCGTGGTTTATCACGTCCTTCGCGGGTGTCTGGTTTACGACTTTGAATATCAGACCCTAGAGGATGAACTGGGTAAGCTGGGGGTGCCGGTAATCCGGGTGGAAAGTGATTACAACGAAGAAGACATTGAACAATTGCGGATTCGGATCGAAGCCTTTATTGAGCTGATCAAATTAAAAGATTTGGTGATGCGGCCCCAAAAACAGAAAATCTTAAAACATGAAATTGCAGGTGAATAACATGAACAAAAACTATTATGCCGGATTAGACGGCGGATCAACCTATACCAAGGCAGCCCTTATTTGTGATAACCAGGTGGTGGATGCCATGGTGACCAACACCGGTATTGATAACAACGGCTCGGCCAGTGCTTTAATTGAAAAAATGTGTCAGCGACGCGGCATCAGCCGATCAGCAGTGCGGTATACCATGGCCACCGGTTACAGCCGGAAGGTATTTGACATTGCCGATGACGATATTTCAGAAATTACTGCCCATGCTTATGGTGTCCGCTTAACCGCCCCGAAAGGTTACCGGCCGGGAATGATTATTGATATCGGCGGCCAGGACAGCAAGATTATTTATCTGGATAAAAATTACGCCGTCAAAAACTTTACCATGAACGATAAATGTGCCGCCGGAACCGGTAAATTTATGGAAGTTATTGCCCAGATTTTAGAAACAACCATCGACCAGGTGGGGCCGCTTTCGTTAGAAAGTCAAGCTCCCTGCGATATTAACAGCACCTGCGTGGTTTTTGCCCAGTCTGAAGTGGTGTCGCTGGTGGCCAGAAAATATGATCGTCGGGATATTTTGGCCGGCATGCACTTATCAATGGCCAAACGGATCATCAAGATGATGAAAAAAGCTGAAAAGGGCGGGGATATTCTGATGACCGGCGGGGGCGCTCTTAATATCGGAGTGCACAAAGCCTTTGAGGAAGAGATGATGCGGGACGTCTATGTAGCCAGACACCCGCAGTTTAATGGTGCCATCGGGGCGGCATTAATTGCCAGCGAAAGAGCCTGACCATGGAGTTGGCATTGCTGATTCCAGTTTTGGCAACCGCGCTGTCAGTCGGTCTGGGATGTGGCACTTGTTGCAGTCCGGCGGTCAGTGTCTTTTTGTCCAGCTATATTGTTACTCATGCCGGTGGCATGAAAAAATCGATAATTTCTTTTCTAAGCTTTTTTCTCGGTAAGATCATCGCCGTGGTGCTATTGTGTTCCCTGGCTTCGCTGATCGGCAGTCAATTTATTGATGCGGCCGGTTATGTGGGGAATGTAAATCTAAGTCTGATACTGGAATTATCGATGATTACATTGGGGCTGGTTTTGATCGGAAAATGGATTATGGATTACAAAAATCCATCCAGCCACTGTTCGGGGTGTTCCGAGGAAAAAAAGGCTAATCCAAAAGGTTTGATCCCATTATTCACAGCAGGATTTGCCTATGGGGCATCCCCCTGTGCGCCGCTGATTATGATGATCGGTGTGGCTGCGACCTTGCCTTTTTCAACCGCCGCATTGGTGGGTGGGGTGTTTGCCGCAGCCAGTACGCTGACACCGATTTTACTGATGGTAATTTTGTCCGGCGTACTATCGGGGAAAATCGCTAAAGAAATTCCCCAGCAGCTGCAGTGGTTTCGGTTGGGCAGTTACGTTTTATTAACCCTATTTTCAATCGGGTCAATTATAAATTTGGTATGAGGAGGATTTGAATGAAAATCAAAATTATTAAGCAATTTGGAGCAGCCATTGCAGCAGTACTGATAGTATATGGTGTTGTAGCCACGACTTACAGAAGTTATGAAACGGTGATGGCAGCGCAAGTGGAAATTCCGCCGGCCATCGTGGTAAAGAATACCATAGCAGAGGTTGTCACAGAAACGGTAACCCCGGCTGTTACCGCAGCAGAGACTCCTATGGCAACAATGACAGAAACTGCTACTGTCGCCGCAGCCCCAGTTGAGCCCACTACCACGGTTGCAGCGGCCGCAGCACCGACCCAAGAAGTCATTGTTCCAGAAACATCAACATCGACTGCCCAGGAGGAGGTTGTCACTGAGCCGGTTCCCGTGGTTCCCAGTTTAAGTGAATTTCTTTCTCAGTTCCGCTGTGGTGGCTGTGGCAAAAACTGCTCATTAGTCAATCCGCGCTGTAATGTCGGATCTCAAAAAGCACAACAGGCAGAATCAGAATATTATGCAACCTATAGCTAATTAAAAAAAGAATAAAATTCAAAATTAATGCAAAAGAGCTTCCCACGGAAGTTCTTTTGCATTTTAAACAGTGAGTACTGTGGCCAAAGGTTTTCATTGGGAAGATAAGACATTATTTTAAATAACGCTTGACAGGTTCACACATTTCTTTTATTATATTGATATCGACCGACGGTCGATAAAGCGAGGTGAGACATGAAAACAATCAAGGAAGGTGAAGTCCGAAAACGCGAAATTCTTCTGGTGGCTCGGGAATTATTCGTTAAGAAAGGCTATGATCATACTTCGGTGAATGATATATTGAAAATTGTCGATATTGCTAAAGGTACTTTCTACTATTATTTTTCTTCAAAGGAAGAAGTGCTGGCAGCGATTATTCTGGATATTGTCGATGAAGGTGCCCGGCGGGCCGAGCGGATTTTAAAGGATAAATCGATTCCGCTGATGAATCGTATTATGATGGCGATTATGGCCCAGGCTCCGGAGTTTGAAGGATCGGATGAGATTAAGGAAGAAATGCACAAAGTTGAAAATGCCAAGCTGGAACAATTGTATACAAAGGCGATGTTAAAGCGGATGACGCCGCTTCTGGAGGAACCGGTTAGGGAAGGTTTGGAGCAGGATGTTTTCCATACCGAGTATCCGACGGAATCCATTGAATCCATTTTACTGTTGGGACATATGCTGTTTGACAGTAATATTATGGAATGGGAGATGGATGTTTATCCTCAAAAGATACAGGCTTTCTTAGCCAATATTGAAAGACTGTTGGGGACAAAAGAAGGTGAATTGGACGGCTTTTTACAGATGTTTGCCTAGTGGTCAGAAAAACTATTAGATATATTATAGGTGGTCACCAAAATACCGTACCGATCAATTGTAAAGTATCTGTTTTACACATAAAACGGATTGCGATAACATAACAATTATCGGTATGGTGTAGCTATTTTTTCACAGGCGGATTTGCAAGTATTTTTTTTACCACCATATCGACCGACGGTCGATATGGTGGTAACCGATGTAAATGATGTTAATTACAGACAAGCGTTAAGGAGAAAAACAATGAATCAACAAAACAAAATAAAAAACAGTTCAACTAAAAGCCCGAATAAGGCCATGAAGAAATTTATGATTCTGGTAGCCGGTGAGTTTATATCAAGCATTGGCAGTGGACTGACGGATTTTGGTTTAGCCATCTATGTGCTCACGTTCACGGGGTCGGTTGCAGCGACTGGTATTTTCAGCATCTGCGCATTCCTGCCATCCATTCTGTTGGCACCAGTGGGAGGAGTTCTGGCAGATCGTTATGACCGACGACTCATGATGATTTTGGGCGAATTGTTTTCCGGTCTGGGACTAGTGATTTGTCTTGTTTCGGTGATGAGTGCCAGTCCTTCGATTGTAGTCATCTGCATTGGGGTCGGGGTCAGTTCCATTTTTACGGCGTTGACAGAACCGGCGTTTAAGGCGACCATGACAGATTTATTGTCGGAAGAAGATTTTGCCCGGGGCGGCGGCATGGTTCAGATTGCCAACAGTGCCAAGCTTATTATTTCCCCGGCGCTGGCCGGGCTGCTGTTGCAGGTTACCACAGTCAGCACCTTGATCATCATTGATATGCTTACCTTCTTTACAACCGTTTTAATCATTGCAATTGTTAAGAATGGCATGGTGACAAAACCCCGAAGTGACGCAGCACTAAGCTTTACCCGGGAAATGAAAGAAGGGATTGCCGCCATACGCAGTAAAAGCGGCATGATGACAATAATTGTGATTATGACAATTGCGGTATTCTGTCTTGGCTTTGTCCAGATTTTAAGTAAACCGCTGGTGCTCGCACTGGCAGGGGAAACAGAATTGGGAATTTTGACCACGATTATTGCCTTAGGGATGATGGCGGGAAGCATCCTGATCAGTTGTCTGAAGCAGACCAAATCTTATGGTCGGATGCTGGCAATCGGATTGTCGGGGTGCGGAACCTTTTTTGCGCTGATTGGTGTCAGTGAAAATCTTTTTTTAATAGCAGCATTCGGATTTATGATGTTTGTCTTTATGCCGGCGATCCAGATTGGCGCCGAAGTCCTGATCCGGAAGAATCTGGCCAATGAGGTTCAGGGCCGAGCCTTTGGACTGATCGGCCTGATTACGCAGATGGGCTATATTTTGGCGTTTATCGCCTCCGGCCTGCTTTCAGATTATCTGTTTGAGCCATTTATGAGCGGAAATAGTGTCCTTGCTATGAACATCGGAGCGGTAATCGGTGCCGGCGCAGGCAGAGGCAATGCTCTGCTGATTGTGATTACCGGGGTGGCGCTGGCCAGCGTCGGGATTGTTGTTTCCCGACTGAAAAGTGTTAAATCATTGGAAGTGGAGGAATTGAACACTTATGAAACTGTTGTTGAATCTTGTCCAAAAGGACTTTAAACGAAACCGGGTCATCACTACTGCTCTGGCGGTATTTCTGATTCTTTCGGCCCTCTTGATGGCCGGGGGATTACGGGTTGCCGGGACAATGTTTTCGTCACTAAATGGGCTGGATGAACTGGCTGTGCCCCCGGAATATTTGCAGATGCATAAGGGTACCTATGACGAAGAAGCCGTGGAAAACTTTGTGAGCAGCCATGATTATATCGAAGATGCGCTAACCGTGCGAATGCTGAATGTCGGCAATGCCAATATCAGTTATCAGGGGGAAACCCTGAAAAAGTGTCTGATGGACAATGGTTTTGTTGTTCAGAATGAAGGCTTTGATTATCTCCTGAATATGAACAATGAACGGGCGGTTGTCAGTGATGGCGAAATCGGAGTACCGGTTTATTACGCTGAGGAACTTGGCATCCAAGTTGGCGATGTGATTAGCTTGCAAGGGGATGATTTCAACAAGGAACTGAGAGTATCAACGCTCATCCGCGACGCCCAGATGAACGTGGCGCTGGCATCATCAAAGCGCTTCTTGATCAGCCCAACTGATCTGGAGGATATCAGCCGTCACATCGGTGAATGGGAATATTGTTTTGAATTCCTGCTTAAAGATGGCACCTCCACAGCCGTTTTGGAGAAAGATTATATGGATGCGGCGATGCCGTCCAACGGGGTGGCCATAACAGGTAGTCTGCTGACCATGCTCAATGCCTTGTCCTATGGTCTGGTGGCCTTTATTATTATTGCCATCAGTATGCTGTTGATCGTCATTGCGCTGCTGTGTTTATCGTATATCACCCGGGCACCCCTGGCCGAAGAGCATGTGACCATCGGTGAGATGAAAGCGATGGGATTTCCGGGTAAAAGCATTGAGGCTCTCTATCAGATAAAATATATTATTCTGGTGCTGATGTCCGTTGTAATCGGCTATCTGGCTGCCATCCCATTTGGCGATTTCTTTTCAGCCTCAGTGATCAGGTATTGTGGACAGGGAACCGAGGGGTGGATGCAATGGGTATTTCCGCTTATCGGGGTGACACTGCTCAGCTTGATGGTGGTATTAGGGTGCCATCGAATCATTCGCAAGAATCTTAAAAGCACGGTCGTGGAACTGCTGCGGGGTCAAGAAAACATCAAAAAAGAAGGCCACTATTCGTTACCGGCATCAGGGCTGAAGCATCCTAACCGAACCATGGCATTCGGCGAATTGAAATGTAAATGGAATGAATATATTGTGATCTTTCTGGTCTTTATGGCGGCTTCATTTTTGATTCTACTGCCCATGAATATGAAGCATACCATAGAAAACCCCTCTTTTATTACTTATATGGGGATTGGCGAATCTGATATTCGCATAGATATCCAGTACAGCGAAAAACTGACGCAGCAAAAAGATGCGGCTTTATCCTATCTGGAGAATGATTCAGAAACTTCCAAAGTGGCTATTTACAAAAATGGCTACGTCCAGTCGCAAAATGCCGCCGGTGAGTGGGAATATCTTCGGGTGGAAAGCGGTGATGAGTCGGTTTTTCCGTTAGTATATCTGGAGGGGAGGGCGCCGGTTGAGAGCCAAGAAATGGCGCTCTCCTATATGAATGGGATAGCATTAGGCAAAAAAGTTGGCGACACGATAACCGTTGTTTATCAGGGACAAAATCTGACCTTTACCGTCTGTGGTATTTATCAGGACATTACCTACGGCGGAAAGACCGCCAAAGCAGCCATTGATTTTGCTGAAAAGGATGTGGAAGTTTATATTATTTATCTGGATGTGCGGGACGGCGTTGATATTGAGAAAAAAACCGATGCATTGAGAAGTCTGCTTACCGACAGCAAAATAACCCCGGTCAGCGCCTTCATTGCCCAGACCCTTGGGGGCATTACCGATAATATGAGTCTGGTGGAACGTTCAGCCATCGCCATTTCATTACTGTTAAGCATACTGATTACTGTCATGTTTCTGCAGCTTGTCACAGCCCGGGAGCACAGTGCCATTGCCATTAAAAAATCAATGGGCTTTTCAAACCGCGACATCCAAATTCAGTTGGGCATCCGGATTCTGGTGATTCAAGGCCTGGCAATTGTTGTTGGAACGGTTCTGGCTAATTCATTGGGTGAAGTTATTTTCGGTTGGATGCTGTCATCCATGGGGGCATCAAAAATAACCCTGTTGGTTGAACCACTAACTGCCTATCTGCTTTGCCCGGCAGTCCAACTGCTGGTGGTTTTGTTCACCGTGGTAATGGGAACCAGAGCAGTCAGAAACGATCATATTAAAGATCAGATAATGGAATAGGAGTTGAAATTATGTTAAAAGTTGAAAAAATCAGTAAGTCGTTTAAAGAATCACCGGTACTTGAGGACATATCATTTGAAATTAAAAAAGGCGATTTTGTTGCCGTGATGGGGACTTCCGGTTCCGGGAAGTCGACCCTGCTCTACAGTATCAGCGGAATGGACACCATCAGTGCCGGTCAGGTATTGTTTGAAGGTGTTAGTATATCTGACATGCAGGAGGTTGAATTATCAAGATTTCGGCTGATTAAAATGGGATTTGTTTTTCAGAATGCTCAGATGTTAAAGAATCTTTCGATTTTTGATAACATTATTCTTCCTGGTCTGGTGGCAAAAAAAGAATCGGCAGAGGACATCCGAAAACGGGCGTCGGCATTAATGAAGCGGATGGAGATTGAAGCGATTGAAGATCGGGATATCCGGGAAGTCTCCGGCGGTCAGCTGCAACGAGCATCCATTTGCCGTGCCATGATCAACAATCCCGGGATGCTGTTTCTGGATGAACCCACCGGGGCACTGAATAGCGGAGCCACCGATCAGGTGCTGGCAATTCTGGAAGATTTGAACCGAGAGGGTATGACTATTATGACGGTTACCCATGATCAGCGGGTCGCTGCCAGAGCAAAAAAAGTAATTTATATCAGGGATGGGCAAATTGCTGCCAGCAAAGAATTTGCGGTGGGAGCCGACCGGGAAAGCGAACTGGATGACTGGTTATGTGAGATTGTTTGATTAATATCCGCATACCAAATAAGTGATGGCTGATTGGGGAAAAATAATTTAATACATAAAAAAATGGGACGATTTGTAATTAATAAAGTCAAATTGTTCCATTTTAATTGTTTAATACAGTGTTAAACTGACAGCAATCAAGCAATCGCCAAGCAGGCCGGAATCGGGCTTAACTGACGGATAGGTTTTGCTGCTTTTCCAGAAAATCCACACATAAGATATATTTTTTATTTAAGTGTTTAAAAACTTTTGAATAGGTGATGCACAGGCTGCCAGTGGCCATTGACACATAGGGTTCAGTGATGTAAGTATCTTGTTTTCGTTTAACTAAATTATAATAGAAATTTTTAATTGAATGATCCACACCGATTTTGGCCGAATGAAAAACCAGTTTTTCGCAGGCACCAATGTTTTTGGCGCCCACTGTTTCACTGCATTGAATGCCAGCTTCATCCAAGACATAGGCGCAATCCACTAATCCTGAAGCCTGGATACATTCCAGTAGCTGTCGGTCAAATTCAGCCTCAGACCCTTTAGCCATAGCAATAGCCTTTATCATACAATTCACCGTTTGCGTGTAAGCCAAACATTTTCGATTATAGTCGTCCATTTCGCTGAGTAACAGTTCTTTATATTCATCAACCACATGGGCAGTTTTTCTAATAATTTCATCATTGAGGATGAAGTCCTTCTTCGGTTTGGAAAAATAATAACCCTGAATAACTTGACCGCCCAGCTTTAACACCTGGATGGCTTCCTGCTTGGTTTCGACGCCTTCGGCAATAATTAACGCACCAATCTTATTGGTTAAATTAACAAGAGACTTAAAAACTTCCTGCTTATGATAGATAAAATCCATGCTTTTAATAATCGACCGATCAATTTTAACGATATCCGGCTTTAGTTCGGCAATCCGATCCATATTCGAAAAACCAGCGCCCACGTCATCCAGAGCAATTAAAAAACCATATTCTTTATAGGTAGTTACAAATTGGGTGAGGGCGAAGGTATCCAATGACTTGGATTCATTGATTTCAATGACAATATTTTTGGGATTAATCCTACTTTGGCTGACTTGTTCGTTCAGATAATTAGATCCACCCACTTCATCGATAATGGAGGTATCCAGGTTTATAAATAAAAGCAGATCCTGATCGGCGTCATAATAACGTTTGAAAGCTGCTAAAACCTTGTCTCGGCAGGCGCGATCAAGTTCGGTAGCCAAGCCCTCTTCATAAGCGGTGTCAAACAGTAGTTTTGGTGATATCAGTTGTTCAGTGCCCGGTTTAATCCCGCGGATTAAGCCTTCCAGACCAAGGGTTTTTTTTCCGGTCACCGACATTATAGGTTGAAAGTAAGCCACTAGATTTTTTTGTTCAATGACTTCCCTGATATTAAGTTTTTTCTCTGAAGCAAGATTTTCACTTTTAGATATTTTCAATTATTTTCTCCAAATTTCTAACGATCTGTTAATTATGAAAATTCAGACTAACCACAATAAAGCTTCATTACACTGACAGATGTTTTTTATTTAATACTTTTATGTTGTAGGGGAGATGGTTATTCTGAATTGATTAAAAAATGCTTATATTATTGTACTTTTTAATCAAAATTTATTCAATCTTTTTCGTATGGGGTATGGCAATTTTTAATTTTGCAGATAACTATTCCATGCGAAAGCGTTTTGGTTATATTTAGATAGCGTTTTGTTGGCAAGCGAGTTATTCTTTATTTTTATCGATGATGATTTTTTAAATAAACGTAATATTCGTAGCCGTAGCTACGAATAAAAATCAATTGCACCGATATAATAGGGGCAATCACAAGATTAGGTTGAGTCAACTAATAATTGTGAAAGGAGGTGGTGTCAGATGGATAAGAAGAAAAGAAAGAGCGGTCTGATAAAAAAAATTCAAAAAGAAATCCTTTTCTGGGAAGTAGAAAGCGATTCGGATGATAAAAAAAGTCGGCTTTGCAACGATTTTGGCACACGGTCCTGTTTAACTTGTGGAAAATGTTGGGGAAAAAAGAAGTATTAAAATTTTAAAATTGGGTATATAAATTAAATAACAAATAATTCGAATTTTGGAGGTTGTTTAAAATGAAAGCGATTGTTGATAGAGAAGCGTGTATCGGATGTGGACTGTGTGAATCGGTTTGCCCGGAAGTATTTGAATTAGATGGTGAAAACATAGCAGTTGTCATTGTTGATGTGATTCCTCAGGAATTAGAAGATTCCGCAATCGAAGCACAAGATGAATGCCCGGTGAGCGCAATAACAGTTGAATGATAATAGCCACGATTATTTGATATGGAAATTATAAAAGTTCTGAAGCTAACGATAGTTTCAGAACTTTTTTATTTACTCAATAATATTCATTAGCATGCAAGTTAATCATAAATGATTAAAAATAAAAGAAGATCATTGACAAAATATCACAAATGGGTATATTATAGATATAGAACATATGTGCCAATTGGGCTGGAATAAAAAAGGTGAGCCATGGAACGCGTAATTTTACACTCAGATATAAATAGTTTTTATGCCAATGTGGAATGTCTGTATCATCCCGAGATTAGAAATCTGCCAGTAGCGGTTGGCGGAAATCCCGAGAAACGCCATGGGATCATTCTGGCGAAGAATCAGAAAGCCAAGGAAGCAGGTGTCAAAACAGGGGAAGCTTTATGGCAGGCCCGGCAGAAATGTCCCAATCTGGTGGTTATGCCTCCTAATTATGAATTATATTTGCGTTTTTCTCGGTTGGCCAGAAAGATCTACAACCGCTATTCTAATCAGGTGGAGCCATTCGGTTTGGATGAAAGTTGGTTCGATGTTACAAATAGCGTTAAAATTCATGGAAGTGGGGAAGAAATAGCCCAAAAAGTCAGCCAGGATATCCAAAATGATTTGGGGATCACTGTTTCCATCGGTGTTTCATGGAATAAGATCTTTGCCAAATTTGGTTCAGATTACCAGAAGCCGAATGCCATTACGGTTATTACCCGGGATAATTATAAAAAAATTATCTGGGCCCAGGAAGTTGGCGATCTACTCTATATTGGTCGGTCCACCAAAAAAAAACTGATGAAATATGGGATTTATACCATCGGTCAATTAGCGCAAACATCTCCGGATTTTCTGGTTCTCCAATTAGGCAAAATGGGTATGGTATTATGGCGATTTGCCAATGGCCTGGATGACAGCCCGGTTAAACCTTTTAATGAGCAGTATAATGGAAATGAACGGATCCTTAAGAGCATCGGGAACAGCATCACCACCCCCCGGGATTTAAAAGACCTGAAAGATGTAAAATTTATCATTTATATGCTTACCGAGAGCGTAGCCATGCGATTGAGAGAAACCGGATGTTATTGCCTAACGGTGGCCATCCATGTTAGAAATAAAGAGTTAGAAAGTTTTACCCGGCAAATGAAACTTAGCAAGCCATCGGATCTGACCAAAGAAATAGCGGAAGCCGCCATCGTATTATTTGAGAACAATTATGATTTCAGCTCAGATATCCGATCGATGGGGGTACGGGTGACCGATTTGGTGCCGGACTCAACGCCGATTCAACTGGATGTTTTCGGGAATGAAGAAATACGGATGCGACAGGCGAGGCTTGATGATGCCGTTGATGATT
>JAKLQL010000439.1 GCA_022013395.1 Acetobacterium sp. | reverse complement strand
GTCTGAGAAACAGCACCATGTCGAGTTCGGGGATATCCAGTCCCTCGTTAAACATGTCCACCGAAAAAATAACCGCAAGCTTCCCGGTTTTCAGATCGCTGATGGCTGGCTCCCGTTCCCGGATCAGCTCCCGCTGTTCCGCATTGACGGTGCCGCTGATGACCGCGCAACAGGCGATTCCTTGTTCCCGAAAATAATTGGTCATATACAGAGCATGGCGACGGTTGATGCAGAAGCCCAGCGCCCGGCGACTGCCATATTTGGCATAGTGCTTAAAAATCAGGTTGCCCCGTTTGTTGACGCTGGCCAGTTGGCCCAGCTGCTCGCTGTCGTACTGGCCATTGCGGAAGTCCACGTGGTCGTAATCCAGATCATCATAGATACCATAATAGCGGAAGGGTACCAGCCAGCCTTTGTTGATCGCTTCTTTGAGCCGCACCTCATAAACCACGTTGTAGTCGCAGAGCGCAAAAACGTCCTGATTATCCAGCCGCTCCGGGGTGGCCGTGAGACCCAGCAGAAATTTCGGATGGAAATAATCGATGATGTTCTGATAATAGTTGGACACGGCGTGATGGAATTCATCGATGATAATATAGTCAAAGGCATCCGCCGCAAAGGGGCCATTCGCCAGATAGGCGGGATTGCCCAGGGTCTGGACCGAGGCGAAAATAATATCGGCATCGGTATCTTTCCGGGTGCCGTTGAAATGGCCGGCGGACAGCTCCCGGCGCACACATTTGAAAGTATATTCCGCCTGGCTGAGGATTTCGTCGCGATGCGCCACAAACAGAATCCGGTTGAAGTCTCTGGAATCAAAGGCGGCCAGAAAAGTTTTGCCGATGCCGGTGGCAGCCACAATCAGGCCCTTGTCGAGCTGTTCCCGGCGAAAGTTTTTAAGGGCGTACAGGGCTTCCACCTGCGCGCCGGTAGGTTGCGGAAAGGCAATCAGCGGCGCTGGCTCCGGGATAACCGGATCAACGATAAATGCCGCCTGTCCCTGGGCCACCCGATCGGGGGTTTCGGCCGAATCGGCAACCGCTGGGCACGCCTCCTCAAGTTCTTCGATTTGCTGAATAATCTTGGGGCGAATCCATTGTTTGGCGTATTTTTTCAGTTCCGTATCATCAATAATCAGGGAATGATTGACCAGCAGTGCTTCAAAGATCTGCCGGAAAGTGGTGCAATCGGCGGGATGTTCCCGGGAATTAAGCCGGTAATTCCACTCAATGCCATTGGTCAGGGCAGATTTAGACAGGTTGGAGGAACCGACAAAGACTTCGTCGTAATCCGGATAGCGGAAAAAATAGGCTTTGGCGTGAAAGGAATGATTGGGGACGTTATAAAAGCGCAACTCCAGCCGCTCCCCCAGGGCATCTTTGAGCAGATAGAGGGCTTCGGGCTGGGTGATATTGAGATAATTGCCGCAGAGAATCCGAATGGCGACGCCCTTATCCACGGCGTCTTTGAGATCATCGAGAATGAGTCGGATTCCTGACACCATTAAAAAAGACACGTTCATGTCAATTTTTTCGGCCCGGAAGATGGCTTCCTTGAGGTGCGGATAAAGATGAACCGTCTCCCCGGTGATGCACTTTTGATTGGTGGCATTGGCGCCAATTATCTGGTAGGTTCCCATGTCTTCCTCTTTCTGACTTAGTTGCTGATATGCCAATTGTTTATCTTAAAAGGCAAACAAATTGGCGCGTGTTGTCAGTTTCATAAACGGTTGAGTAAACTGGCAGCTAAGCAAATGGCAGTTTATTCACAGTATCCGATTAACCACAAAGCGATAATGCCCTTTCCCGGCCCCAATGCTATTATCGAGGCATAATTTTTGATTATTTATCGCGTTAAACTCATTATTTTATTATACGCTATTCTCGCCAGTTTTCAAAATATATCAAGTGTAAATTATCGCCTTTTTCTGCTTTTACTGAAAACTCTGACATCTGCTAAAAATCCGGTGTGCGCCACCCCAGCCAATGCCATGGTTACTTCACTTTCTTGTCGGTTATTTGGCATTGCTCAAAACGGTATTTTATTGTTTTGTTTATAAGCATCAAAAAAAGCAGTCCCTTGGGAACTGCTCTTTAATCAGGTTATTATTTAATCGGGGTTGGCGACTTAGCCCGGAGGTGGTTCATCCTTCTCCCCCAGCTCGGCCACCACCTGTTTGAGGCG
>JAKLQL010000438.1 GCA_022013395.1 Acetobacterium sp. | reverse complement strand
TCAAAGGATGTGGTGGGTTTTCAGTTTGCGTTGATGAACGCAAAGGTTGACGGCAATATGTACGGGTTTCAGTTAGCGCCGTCATTCCCGCTGGTTTCCGTATCGTGGGGCGAGGAAAAGCCGGATTGGGCGTTTATATGCTCAGAGCAAGGCATGCCTTTGCCCTGGATCTGGTATTTGCCTCGATTCTGGTCATTGTGATTTTATCGATTGGGCTTTTTTATGGGATTGCGATGATTCAACGGGCACTGATGCCCTGGGAAAGATTAAAGGAGGAAGAGGAATGAAAAAGAAATTAATCCTGATTGCAGTCGGAATACTGATGATTGCATTAACCGGGTGCGCCCAGAAAGAAGATGAGAAAATCACTGTAGTTTTGGACTGGGTGCCGAATACCAATCATACCGGACTCTATGTTGCCCAACAGTTAGGCTATTTTGAAGAAGAGGGTTTGAGTGTGGAAATAATCCAACCGTCCGAGGGCGGCAGTGCCGATCTTATCGCGGCTGGCCAGGGGGACTTTGGGATCAGTTATCAGGAACAGGTCACCTATGCAAGAACTGCCGCCAACCCACTGCCAATTAAAGCCATCGCTGCCATTATTCAGCATAACACCTCCGGGTTTGCCTCACCGGCTGATCGCAACATTATCGCTCCTAAAGATTTTGAAGGCAAAAAATACGGGGGCTGGGGTTCACCGATGGAAGTAGCAACGCTGAAAGGATTAATGGAAACCGACAATGCCGATTTTAATCAACTGGAAATTGTTGATGTGGGAGCCCTGGATTTTTTCACCGCGGTTAAGGAGCATGTCGATTTCACCTGGATCTTTTATGGCTGGGATGGGGTTTCAGCAGAACTGCAGAACGATCCCATCAATTTTATCCGTCTCCAGGATGTGGACAAAAATCTCGATTATTATACCCCGGTAATTATTGCCAGTGAAGATTATCTGGAAAAAAATCCGGAAACGACCAAAAAGTTTTTAAGCGCAGTCTCCAAAGGCTATCAATATGCCATTGAAAATCCCGAAGCAGCGGCCGATCTGCTGCTTGTTGAAAACCCGGAGATTGACCGTGATCTGGCTGTGGCATCCCAAAAATTTCTGTCCGGCGAATATCAGAGCGATGCCGCAAAATGGGGCGTGATGAAGTCTGGTATCTGGGAAAACTATGGAAAATGGATGTATGATCATGGTTTACTGGAAAATCAATTGAATGCAGATGAGGCATTTACTAATGAATACCTGCCAGAATGAACCGGTGCTCAAGGTTGAACAGGTCACCAAGGAATATAATCACAAAAATATTATCGAAGGCATTGATCTTTACCTGAATCAGGGCGAGTTTGTGACCATTCTTGGCCCCAGCGGCTGTGGAAAAAGTACCCTCTTTAATGTTATTGCCGGACTATTGACGCCGGAAACAGGGAAGATCTTTGTGAACGATGCCGAGGTCACCGGAAAAACCGGAATTGTCAGCTATATGTATCAGAAAGACCTGTTATTACCCTGGCGAACCGTTGTCGACAATGGTATCTTGCCACTGGAAATTCGGGGAATCAAGAAAAAGGAAGCGCGCGAAAAAGTACGGGAGATGCTGCCAGTTTTTGAATTGGAAAGTGATGGCGATAAATACCCCAATCAGCTTTCCGGTGGCATGAAACAGCGGGTTTCGCTGCTACGAACCTATATGTTTTCAAAAGAAATCATGCTGCTGGACGAGCCTTTCGGGGGACTGGATGCCATCACTCGACTGAAAATGCAAGCGTATCTGATGGAGATACTAAAAAAAATCAAAGGATCGGTTTTATTTATTACCCATGATATTGATGAAGCGATCTTTTTATCAGATCGTATTTACGTCATCAATGGCTCCCCAGCGCACATTGTGGAAGAGTTCAAGGTACCCCAGAAGCATAAAGATACTCGGGAGGCTTTGGTCTCCAGTGAGTTAAGCCAGCTGCGTCGCGATCTCTTAAAACGATTGTGACACCTCGGGGCGAGCAATGCTCACCCCGACAAACCTGACCAGCCAGATTAATGAATATAAGCAGCAAGAAGTAGATTTGTAAGGTCGGCTATTAACCACCTGTATTACGAACCAGGTTTGATAGTTTAATTAACACAAATAATAGGCATTTCTTGCAGTGGTGGCTCGTGACCGCCTGTTCTCCAAAGCAGTCTCATTTTTGAGACTGCTTTTCTCATTGTGAGACTTTAATTCTCATAATGAGAATTAATCGCAGCACCTATTGGAGTATCCGTTCCAAAACAGAACCAAAAAACAGAAATTTGCAGGAGTTTAGTAAACGTTTAAATAAAAAGAAAAACATATAGAATTTGGCACAAATATTGCTCTATTAATAATTAAGACACAAAGCAATGCGCAAAAACAACATCAAAACAAGGAGGTTTGTAGATGGCATTAAAAGCAGCATTTATTTTTATTGCCCCAAATGCGGATCCGACCATTCACTGTGCAACGGTTGAAACTGAACAGGTTACCCTGATTTCAGTTGGGGTTTCGTCTTATGAAAGTGCCGTGGATGCAGCTCTGAAACTTGTCGAAGAAGGGGTGGGAGCCTTTGAATTGTGCGGTGGATTTGGACACCGGGGAACGGCTATGATCAGTGATGCTGTCAAAGGTAAAGCAGTGGTTGGCGTGGTCAGGTTTGATATTCATCCCGGACTGGGAAACAAGAGTGGGGATGAAATTTTCTAGCGGAAAGATAAAACCAATAAAGCTTTTGTAAGTTGGGAGGTGACCATTATAAAAAAGTTCATTATTGAATTTGGAATGGGAATGGATTTTCATGGGCAGAACGTTAATGTTGCGGCCGGAAAAGCAATCAAAGATGCAATTTCCAGGAGCTGTCTGATCGGATTAAATGAAATCTATAGTTTAACCGAAGAGAATATCAATGAAAGAATGATGATTGAGGCAATCATCGGGGTTTCCAGACCAGAAGAACTAAATACCGAGGAATTGAAAAAACTCTTTCCGGTGGGAAAAGTGACCATCAAAGCAAAGAAAGGAGGCTTAACAACAGCGGGTCTATTCTTTCCTGGTTTTGGCGATACCGATGATACGATCGAGGCAGCCATTGTATGTGTAACGGTGAGTGTATAAACTCAAATGTAGGGTTCCATAAAAAACGAAGCAGATCAAGAAGGAGGAAATATTTTGAAAATTTCAAACGAAAATATCATTGAAATGTATGAAAAAATGGTAAAAATCAGGAAGTTCGAGAATAGAGCCATGAATCTTTTTGCTGAAGGTCAGGTTGGCGGGTTTGTTCATCTTTATATCGGTGAAGAAGCCGTTGCAACCGGAGCCTGTGCAAGCTTACGTGAAGATGACTACATCACCAGTACCCATCGTGGCCATGGCCATATTATCGCCAAAGGCGGCGATCTAAAATATATGATGGCCGAACTGTTTGGTAAAGAAACCGGTTATTGTAAAGGTAAAGGCGGGTCCATGCATATTGCTGATGCAACCAAAGGAATCCTTGGGGCCAATGGGATTGTTGGCGCCGGCCATAATATTGCCACCGGTGCCGGGCTGGGAATCCAATACAAAGGCACCGATCAGGTTTGTGCCTGCTTCTTTGGTGATGCATCCACCAACCAAAGTACCTTCCATGAAGGCTTGAACCTTGCCAGTACCTGGAAACTGCCAGTTGTTTTTATTTGTGAAAACAATGGCTATGGCATATCAGTCAGTCAGGCCAGACACCAGAATATCACCGATATCTCCCAGCGGGCGGTGTCTTATAATATTCCCGGAATTACCGTCGATGGTAATGATGTGTTTGCCGTTTTTGAAGCCGTTCAGGAAGCTGTCGCCAGAGCCCGTAAAGGCCAGGGACCAACGCTGATCGAATGTAAAACCTACCGCTGGCGCGGTCATTTTGAGGGGGATCCAACGGTTTACCGACCAGAAGGTGAACTGGAACAATGGAAGAAAAAAGATCCGATTCCCAGAGCTGAAAAGTACATCCTTGAACATAATATCATGACGCAACAAGAAATGGATAAACTCAATGAGAAAATTGATGCAATGGTTGAAGAAGCTGTTGATTTCGCACTGGCAAGTAAATTCCCAGATGTATCATCCGCGGTTGAAGATGTCTATACCGATATAGTAGAGGAGGGACGATCAAGATGAGAGAGCTTACTTACGGTCAAGGAATCAAAGAAGGCATGCGTATAAAAATGTTAGAAAACCCTGATGTATTCATTTTTGGCGAAGATGTTGGGATTTTCGGCGGTTGTTTCGGGGTAACCTCAGGACTCGTTGAAGAGTTTGGCGAAAAAAGAGTACGCGATACCCCAATTTCAGAAGGTGCAATCATCGGCGCCGCCGTTGGTGCGGCAGCCGTCGGATTACGGCCGATACCAGAGCTGATGTTTGTCGATTTTTCAACCGTTGGGATGGATCAGTTAGTCAATCAGGCCGCTAAAATGCGGTACATGTTCGGCGGCAAACTAAAACTTCCGATGGTTGTTCGTTTACCTTCCGGCGGTGGCGTCGCAGCAGCTGCCCAGCATTCCCAATCCCTGGAAGCCTGGTTTACCCATGTGCCGGGCCTCAAGGTTGTTTATCCGTCAAATCCACAGGATGCCATCGGCTTGATGCTCACGGCTATTGATGACGATAATCCGGTTATCTATCTGGAAAACAAAACCCTGTATGCAATGCCGGGACAGGTCGAAGATGAGGTTAAACCGATTCCCTTTGGCAAAGCCAATATTAAAAAAGAGGGCAATGATGTGACCATCATTACTTATGGAAAACAGGTTTATGATGCCCTTAAAGCAGCGGAAATTCTAGAAAAAGACGGTATTGATGTGGAAGTGATTGATTTACGATCACTTTATCCGTTGGATAAAGAAGCTATTTTTGAATCAGTCAAGAAAACCCATAAGGTGGTCATTGTCTCCGAAGAAGCAAAAAGAGGCAGTTATGCCGGTGAAGTGGCAGCAATCATTGCTGATGAATGCTTCTACGAATGTGATGCGCCCATCAAACGGGTTTGTGCACTGAATACCCCAATCCCATTTAGCGGCGTTCTGGAAGAATATGTATTGCCGAATGCAGCCGATGTAGTTCAGGCAGTTAAATCATTATTTTAATGGATAATCGAATAATGAATAACGATCAGTGAGACAAAAGGACATGGTTTTGGAAATAATGGAGTTTAAAAACGATGACATTATTTCCAGAACTTTTTTAGAGTAAAAAAGGTGGTGGACTTATGAATTCAATTGGAATAATTGCCAATCCTGCTTCAGGAAAGGATATCAGAAGACTGGTTTCCCATGCGACGGTAATTGATAATAATGAGAAAATAAATATTGTCGAGCGAATCATTCTTGGTGTGCAACAAAATGGGGTGGAAAAGATTTATATGATGCCGGATCCTTACAATATGGGTTACCGGGTTGCAGATAAACTTAAAACCACTAGAGAGCTACGGTGCGACATTGAAGTGTTCGATTTTTATAAAGAGGATACCGTCGAAGACACCTATAAAGCGGTTAAAATGATGCTTGAAAAAAAAGTGGGATGCATTGTGACATTGGGCGGCGATGGAACCAATCGGGCAGTGGCCAAAGAACTGCGAGACACCGCCCTTATTTCTATTTCGACGGGAACCAACAACGTCTATCCGGATATGATTGAAGGAACCATTGCGGGCATTGCCGCTGCAGTGGCAGCTTCTGATAAATTTGATAAAAAGGTCTATTCAAAAAAAGATAAGATTATTGAAATATATTATCAAGGACAGTTAAAGGACATTGCACTGATTGATGCGGTGATTTCAAGAGATGTGTTTGTGGGATCCCGGGCTATTTGGAAAATTGATGATATCGAAAAAATATTCGTCGCCAGAAGCCACCCGGCTTCCATCGGTTTTTCTTCAGTGGTGGGCGGTAAGATTATTATTACCGAAGCGGACGATTTTGGGGCTTATGTGAGCATTGATAAAAATGCGCCCAAAATACGCATTCCGATGGCGGCGGGAATGGTTCTGCCGATCGGCACAAATCAGCCAACGATTTTAAATTTTGATGAAAAATATGAATTTACCACCAATTGTCGAGGAACCATTGCCTTGGATGGTGAACGGGAAATCGAATTCAATGCGGATCAGACATTCATCTTTAAAATCAGCAGAAAAGGACCCTGGCATGTAGATGTGAAAAAAGCCATTGAAGTAGGACAGCAGCATGGCTTCTTTAAAGTTTAAACAAAGGAGGATTGAACAATGGCAAAATTTTTAGTAATGCCTAAACTCGGGTTGACGATGACCGAGGGAAATATAGCTAACTGGCGTAAGTCGGAAGGCGACAGTGTTGAGATAGGTGAAATCATCTTTGATGTGGAAACGGATAAAATAACCAAGGAATTTGAATCTCCTGGAGAAGGGATCATCAGAAAGATACTCGTCAGTGAGGGAACAGTAGCGGTTTTAAAACCCATAGCCATCATTGGCAAGGCCGATGAAGATATCTCGGCGCTGTTAGCGGAGGCCGAAAAAGCGGTCGAAAGTCCAGCAGTCCCGGCAGAAAAGGTGGCTGCAGTTGCTCCGTCTAAAGCCGCGGAAGCAGCTGCGCAGCCAGCAGCAGGCGGAAGAGTAAAGGCTTCTGCCCGAACCAAAAAAATAGCCGCTGATCTGAAGATTGATATTTCACTGGTACCAGGGACTGGGCCACAAGGTGCGATTACCGAAAAGGACGTCAGTGAATTTGCCGAGAGAGCAAAAACGGCTCAGCCCAAAATATCGCCAACCGCGGCAGTGATTGCTGAAGGCCTGGGGGTTGATCCGAGTCATATTCAAAAGGCCGGCAGGATCATGAAGGATGATGTGCTTCGTTTCAAACACGAGTCCGAGCTTCATAAATTTGCTGATCCCCAGGAGTTCACCAAACCGATGTCTGCCATGCGGAAAATTATCGCCAGCCGGATGTCGGCCAGCCAGGAGACATCCGCTACTGTTAATTATAACCAGCGGGTGGATACCACTGCCATGAAGCTGTTACGAGAAGAATTAAAAAGCATCGCTAAAATAACTTATACTGATATTTTGGTGAAGATCTTGTCTCGGGTCTTGCTGGAGTTTCCGCTGCTCAACTGTTCCATTGAAGGAACGAATATTATCACCCGGAATTATGTGAATATCGGCGTAGCGGTGGCTCTTCCCGACGGTCTGATTGTCCCGGTAGTTAAATATGCCAATAAAAAAGATCTGGGAGAAATTTCCAATGAGATCAAGGGGCTGGCAGAAAAAGCCAGAAACAATGAGCTGGAAGCTGATGAAATTACCGGGGGAACCTTCACTCTTACCAATATTGGGATGTTTGGCATGGAATCATTCACACCGATAATCAATCAGCCAGAGGTCGCCATTTTAGGGATTAACACCATTATGGATACACCCATGGCAATTGCTGGACAGGTGGTCATTAAACCGATGATGAATCTCAGTCTGACGGCGGATCATCGGGTAGTTGACGGCTCGGTTGCTGCTGCGTTTGTTGCCAGACTCAAAGAGGTCATTGAAAAACCCGGATTATTACTGTTGTAATGGAGGGGAAATTATGAAGATTGTAATATTAGGAGGCGGACCGGGAGGATATGTGGCGGCCATCCGGGCAGCCCAGTTAGGTGCAGCGGTGACTTTGGTTGAAAACAAATACTTAGGAGGGACCTGTCTCAATGTGGGTTGCATACCCACGAAAGTGC
The DNA here is from genome assembly GCA_022013395.1 of Acetobacterium sp. Taxonomy (GTDB): domain Bacteria; phylum Bacillota; class Clostridia; order Eubacteriales; family Eubacteriaceae; genus Acetobacterium. The sequence continues at coordinate 9,737 of JAKLQL010000438.1, read as the reverse complement.
TTTTACATACTACCGAACTGATGGATGTGCTAAAAAATGATGCCAAAGAATTGGGAATCAATGTTTTAGGTTTTGAGACGGACTGGCAAAAACTGCAGCAACGAAAGACGAAAATCATCAAAAATTTAGTTGGCGGTGTTAATGGATTATTGAAGAATAATACTGTTACTAAAATTATAGGCAGCGGTGTTTTTCTCAATGATCATCAAATTAAAGTGTTTGTTAATAATGAAAGTAATTCAAGCAAAGAAGCAATGGTCATTGATTTTGATTTTGCCATTATTGCAACTGGTTCAAAACCGGTTATTCCACCTATCCCGGGAACTGAACTTCCCGATGTGATCACCAGTGAAACAGCGCTGTCATTAGAAGCTGTTCCAGAGAGTTTATGCATCATTGGCGGCGGTGTAATCGGGTGTGAATTTGCCAGTATCTACAATGCCTTTGGCTGTAAGGTAACCATCATTGAAATGTTACCCGAAATTATTGCCAATATGGATAAGGATATTGTCAAACCACTTAAAGAAAAAATGATTAAAGATGGAGTGGAAATTTTCACCAGCACAAAGGTTGAATCAATTCAGCAAACGACCGAAGGGATAGCGGTGAAGACAAGTTCCAAGTCAGGGGAAATGATTGTTGCAGCTCAAAAAGTGTTGCTTTCAATTGGCCGAAAACCGGAACTGGATACTCTGGAACTTGAAAAGGCAGGAGTTGAAACGGAAAGAGGCGCCATTAAAGTCAATCAAAAAATGCAGACCAACAAGCCTAACATCTATGCGGTGGGTGATTGCAATGGTGGCGTAATGCTTGCCCATGTGGCGTCAGCCGAAGGGATTGTTGCAGTTGAGACCATCATGAGAATAAAATCAAAAATCGATTTTAAAACCATCCCCTATTGTGTTTATACCAAACCGGAACTGGCTAGCGTCGGGCTGACCGAGGCTCAGGCAAGTGACCTTGGATATGACGTGAAAGTCGGGAGTTTTCCTATGGCCGCCAATGGCAAAGCCATGATTATGGGAGAAACAAGCGGTGTAGTCAAATATATTGCCGATGCAGTTACCGGAGAAATACTGGGCCTGCACATGGCCGGTCCACGAGCAACGGATCTGATCGTCGAAGGGGCTCTGGCGATCCGGTTGGAGGTAACAGTGGAAGAACTGATCACCACCATCCATGCTCACCCCACCGTTGGGGAATCCCTGCTGGAAGCCGCCCATGCGGTGAATGGTCATGCTATCCATTTAATGAGATAGCTAGAAGTGAATTCAATAAAAAACAAAAAATAAGGCTGTTTATCTTTCAGTATCAATAAAATAACTGAAAGATAAACAGCCTTAAAAAATTGAGTTGACTTTGCAGGGGATTTTTCAGTTAGTGAATCTGCCTACTGAATATGACCGTGAACCTCATGATCTTTGATTTCCAGAATCCCATTGTCATCGTTAAGGATCAGCACCCGGGGTTTAAAGTTCAGAGCTTCATTTCGGTCCATCAGGGCATAGGCAATAATGATCACCTTATCACCTTTTTGCACCAGTCTGGCAGCAGCGCCGTTCACGCAGACAATCCCGCTGCCCCGTTCGCCGACAATGGTGTAGGTTTCAAAACGCTGGCCATTATTGACATCCACCACCTGAACCTTCTCACCGGGAAGAATATCGGCTTGTTCCAATAGATCCTGATCAATGGTGATGCTCCCCACATAATTGAGATCGGCTTCGGTGACGGTGGCCCGATGGAGTTTTGATTTGAATAGTGTGATATACATGACGTACCTCTTAGTCTAAAATAATATTATCAATCAGCCGCGTTTTGCCAAAGCGCACCGCCACGGCAGCCAGGGCGAGAGAAGTGATGGTTGTGATGTCTTCCAGGGTTTCAAAATCCAGAATGTCGACATAATCAATAGTAGCCAGGGGCATGGTATTAATGTGGTTGACGATCTTTTCTTTTAAGGTTTTGACCCTGGTTTCGCCGGATTGATAAAGGACTTTGGCTTCAGACAAAGATTGGCTAAGAACCAGTGCCTGGCTTCGTTCTGCCAGATTCAGAAATACATTTCGGGAACTGAGTGCTAAGCCATCGACTTCCCGGACAATCGGGCAGACCACGATCGTGACAGTCAGGTGTAAATCCCGAACCATTTTTTTAATCACGGCAACCTGTTGGGCGTCCTTCTGACCAAAGTAGGCATTGTCGGGGTTGATCAGGTTGAACAAAAGGTTCACAACCGTGGTAACCCCTTTAAAATGGGTAGGACGGGATTGGCCGCAGAGTTTTTTGGTAATGTTTCCTTCAACTTCCACAAAGGTGGAAGAATCGGTGGGATAGATTTCACCCGCATTGGGGAAAAACAGGATCTCGGTACCAGCAGATTCAGCAAGCCGGGCATCCCGTTCAAAATCCCGGGGGTAGGCATCCAGATCTTCGCCGGGAGCGAACTGGGTGGGATTGACAAAAATACTCACAACGGTTACGTCATTATGACCATGTGCTTCTTTAATTAACGAAAGGTGACCTTCATGGAGATAACCCATGGTGGGGACAAAACCAATGGTTTGATCCCGATCGACTTCGTCAAGAAAGACCTTTAATTCAGTTATTGTTTTGGCAATCTTCATCATCTATTTTGTCAATTCTGAGATAATGGCATCATCGATGGTGAAGGTATGCTTTTCTTCCGGGAACTGTGCCGCTTTCACTTCGGTCACATAGGCTTTGACTGATTCGTTGATGGTTTCATTCAAGGTGGCATAGCGTTTGGAGAATTTGGGAGACTGGCCGGAATACATTCCCAATAAATCATGGATAACCAGAACCTGACCGTCACAGTAACGGCCGGCGCCGATGCCAATGGTGGGGATTGAGATTTTTTCAGTAATCAACGTTGCCAGTTTTTCGGGAATGCCTTCCAGAACGATGGCAAAGGCACCGGCGGCCTCAAGAGCTATGGCATCATCAATGACCTTTTGAGCTTGGGAAATGTCCTTGCCCTGAACCTTAAAGCCACCGAACATGTTGACCGATTGGGGCGTCAGACCGATATGTCCCATCACCGGGATCTGCGCTTTCACAATCGCCTTAACATTTTCAACCTGATCCACACCGCCTTCAAGCTTTACGGCATGAGCCTTGCCTTCCTGAATCAATCGGCCAGCATTGCGAACCACATCTTCCACCGACATATGATAGGATAAGAATGGCATATCACCGACGATCAGGGCATTTTCAGCTCCCCGGGCCACTGCTCTGCAGTGGTAAACCATATCGTCCATGGTCACTTCCAGGGTAGATTCATAGCCCTGAACAACCATGCCCAGGGAATCGCCGACCAGAATGGAATCGATGCCGGCATCGTTGACAATTTTGGCCATGGAATAATCATAGGCGGTGAGCATGGTAATTTTTTCCTTGTTTGCTTTGGCTTGTAAAAATGAGCTGACAGTAAATTTGTTTTTCATTGTGATCTTCCTTTGTTTATAAATTTTAATTACGGATGGTTATTAACGGAGGTGCCATTAGCTTTGCGATCAGTTTCGCACGAAACAATTGTTACACTGTACATCGTACAGGCTATCGACTGTTCGCCTACACGTTACACAATTGTTTGTGGAAACTGAACGTAAAGCAATCATTGTTAGATGTTTAACTTAGAATTTTTGTTAATTGATCATATTTTTCGGTGTCGATTCGGTTGTCTTTAATCATATCGATGGTGGCCAGCCCCATGGTCTGGTAAAGGGTTAAAAAATCGGGGGTCTGGGTTTTAATGGCCTCTACGTGTTTGGAGATGGTGTTTTCATCGCCGCGTACCAGAGGGCCAGTGAGCGCATTGACGGTTCCAGAGCTTTCAATGTTTCCCAGGGTGGCGGTGATTAGTGGCATAAATGCCTTGGTGATCTGATCCTCGGCAATACCGGTGGCTTTGAGCAGTTCAAAACCGGAATCCATCAGAGTCACCAGATAGTTTGATAAAATGCAGGCGGCTGCGTGATAGAGAACCTTATGTTCCTTGTTGATGATAAAGTAAGGGTTCTCTGTGATCTCAAGGATTTTTTCTACATCAGCCAAACCCTTTTCGTTGCCTTCCAGGGTAAATACGGTTGAACTGAGATTTTGGGCAGCGTTGATGATGTCAGAAAAACTCATAATCGGATGAAGGGAACATAAGCCACACCCTGTTGTTTTAATGGAGTCAAAGAGATCGGTGGACAGGGCACCGCTGGTATGGACCAGGGTATGGTTTTCTGTTAAGCAAGACAATTGAGCGATTTGGTTGACGACTGAAGAAATCTGATCATCACCGGTGGTAATAAAAACAAGATTGCTTGCTTTGATGAGGGCGGAAATGTCAGAAAAAGGGCAAGATTCGGTCAAGTCAGCGGCGTTTTGAGACGAAGACTCACTGCGGCTGAAATAACCCGACAAGGATAATCCATTATTTTTGAAAAATATGCCCAGGGATGTGCCGACTTTGCCGGCGCCAATAAATCCGATTTTCATGTGTTTCACCTAGAATATTATTTGATGGTTCCGATAAATAGCAGAACACACATGTTACGCAAACCTGGGTTGTTATTCTGAGCAAAGAAAAAAGGTCCTTTGCACTGAAATTAACAACTGCAAAAAGACCTAAACTGCATTATAAAAATGCAAAATAGTGTAGCGTTATTCAGTCTCTATCACCAGGGATTAGAGCAGGTTTTTATATTATTGTTGTTATTTTTATTAGTAGTATTATTAGTATTTAAATTTAAATAAAAATAAAAATAAAAATAAAAGTTTATGCGTTAGTCATGTGCAGCTCATATAGATGCCACCATGTGGGTATAATACATGATCATGAATAATAATGCAAGCGTTTTATTTTGTGAATTAAGATATGAAATTAAGATAGTTGCAACAATTAAAAAAACAGGAAACGCAATGGTGCGTTTCCTGTCAGTTGTTAAAGAAATGATTTGAGACAAGCGCGTTTCAACAGTACGGCAATGAAAATCACGGTCGTCATTTAGTTCATAGATCAGATATCCAAGCCGGCATTATAACCGGCGGTTGTGGCAGTATAAAGGGTTCCCTGACTGGTGGTACAATCACCGATAATGAAAACATCATCAACAAGATTGGCAAATTTGGATACTTCCAGCAGGTTTGGTTTAACACCCAGAGAAAGAATCAGGGTATCAAAAATAACTTCTTTTTCACCATCACTACCTTCGATCAAAACGGAATGATCCGTAGCCTTAATCAGCTTATGCTCGGCCAGAATGGTTACATTTGCCTTTTTGAGCAGTTGCAGCAAAGCGGTCATGGGAATTGGTGAAGGGTCAAGCATCTTCCTTTCACTGACCATTTCGACAATGGTCACCGTTTTGCCTTTTCGGGCCAGATCCAAAGCTGTTTCACATCCGGTTAATCCGCCGCCGGCAATAACCACATTTTGGCCAACTTCAACGGTTCCAGATTCGACATCACCGACCCAAACCACATCCATTCCGTCCAAACCGGGAATGGCGGGGATATTACTCTGGGCACCGACAGCAATAACAAGCGCATCCGGGGATTCCGCGATAATGTTTTCGGTGGTTGCTTCGGTGGATAAGCGAAGCGAAACATGGGGGTGACGGCTGGTCATGCGAATAGCCCAAGCCAGATAATTTTTAAGATCGGCCTTAAAATCCGGGGCTACCGCCAGGCGCAGGGTGCCGCCCAGACAATTGCTTTTTTCGAAAAGAACCACCTCATGGCCACGATCGCCGGCTGTTCGAGCGGCTTCCATACCGGCCGGGCCACCACCGATGACAACCACCTTTTTCTTATGATCTGCTAGCGCGGGAACGTCTTTTAACTCACATTCCCGACCGGCTTTCGGATTAACCGCACAGGCAACACGAAGAGGTTCCATGCCATGGGTGCGGTTCAGGCAGAGCACACAGCGGATACAAGGGCGAGTTTCTTCTTCCTTTCCGGTGCGGGCTTTATTAACGCTGGTCGGATCGGCAATCACGGTGCGGATCATGGCACACATGTCGGAGGCGTCGTTCTCGATAATTTCGGCCGCTAGGTCCAGATCAATGGAGCCAACGGTTGTTACCGGAATGTGAATTCCTGCGGCTTTTTTAATACTGGCGGCATAGTGGGCATTGTAACCTCGTTTTAAATAGGTGGGCTGGGTGGTGATCGGAACCATTTCATCATCCAGTAACATCCCGGCGGAAACGTGAACCAGATCGATTTTGTCCTGAATGATTTTAATGAATTCAATGGTCTCGGCCAATTCCACGCCGCCGGGAACCAGTTCAGCGGCACTCAGTCGAAATTCGATGGCCAGTTTATTACCGACCTTGCTGCGGATTGCATCGAATAATTCACAAGCGAACCGGGCTCTGTTTTCAGTGCTGCCACCATATTTATCGGTGCGGTGGTTGAACAATGGTGAGAAGAAGTTGCTAACAAGAATTCCATGTCCGCCATGAATCAGCACCATATCCATTCCGGCTTTCATCGCTCGTTCGGCGGCATTGGCAAAGAGGGTAATCCAATTTTCGATATCTTCCTGACTCATCATGTCAATCGGCGATTTACCTTCCTCCGGCATATCGTGTCCCATGGCAAATCCGGCCAGCTCAATGGAGGCCTTGGCGCCATAGCGATGAACGGTGTCGACCAGTACTGCTAAGCCGGGAACCACATTGTCATCGCCAATATTGACGCAGAAACCATTCATGTGTCCAAAGGGTGGGGTAACCATGGAAATACCGACGGTAACAATCCCGGCACCGCCTTTAGCCAGAGCCCGGGTCCACTCAATCAACTCCGGTGTGACCAGACCTTCGGGTGAAGCCAGTCGAGGCGCGGCTGGGGCAGTTTCAATCCGATTTTTTACAATCATATTACCAATTTTAATCGGGGTGAAAATCTTTGCATATTTGGAATTCATTCTAAACCTCTTTCTATTTGTAAATCGTTTACTTTAAGTAAATTTTATCAGGAATGGGATTTAAAACAATGGCAAAACAGCAAAAATAATTAAATAATTTTTTTGCAAAATGACAACGGATTGATTTGCTTTTAAATCATTAAATGCGTATAATATGAGCTAAAATAAGTGGTTCATAAAATTATAAAAAGCAGGTTAAAAATGATGGATATGAAAGAAAAGCAAAATTCGAATCGGATCCGGGTGAAAAGTCTTACCGATGATCAGGAACCGACTCAAATGATCAAAACCTTATTCTCAAAAAAACGGAGTTTCGAACGAAAAAAAGCAAAACTGGTGGCGGTTCTTTTATCTTGTAGAGGTCTCCAGCACATCATTGATGTCGGCTATGAGGTGCTGGGAAATCCGATGTTTGTCAGTGATATGGGTTATAATGTGCTGGCATTTAATCAGAACGCCGAAGTTGGTGATCCGTCCTGGCCCACGACTGAACATGAAGAAGAATTTGAAGCCTATGAACGCATTAAAAAACTCAATGACAGCGGTGTCTTTGAACGGCTTTACACTAGTGAGGTTCCCTGCATTGAGCATTTTGATTATTCGCCAACCCGGTGGATGGCCCATAAATTAACAATCAAAGAAAAAAACATTGGTCATATTGCCGTGGTCGAATCGAATAAAATATTTTTAGATGCGGATCTGGAACTACTCCAGTTTTTATGTAGTATTGTCGCCAGTGAACTGCAAAAGGAAAATGTCCAGAGCAGTCAATTTGAAAATGAGTTTGAACATTTTCTGATGGACATGCTGGGCGAGAAGATATCAAAAGAAGAAACAATTCAAAGGCAGGCAAAAAAACTGAACTTAAATGCAAAAAAGTACGCATTTGTTATCACAATTAGTTCTGAATTAAAAGTGGGAAATGGAATGTCTTTGAGTTATGTCAGAGGCATCATCAATCGCTTATTAGGGACTGAAAAATCAATCGTTTATCAGAATAAAATTACCGTACTTTTGCTAAGTGACAAAAAAGAGCCGTTTTCAAGTAGCACCGAAGATAAATTAGTTGAATTTTTAAAAAGTAACGAAATGAATGCCGGAATAAGCACCTGTTTCCAGGAGCTGGCAGGGCTTAAAAATCACTATACTCAATCGGTTAAAGCGTTGGAATTGGGGGTGTCCATCCATCCAGATGAGAAGCGTTTTTATTATGAGGAATACTCATTCTATCACTTGCTTGAACTGGCAGGAGATCAAACTAACTTAAAGGATTTCTGCAATCCGGTATTACTTGATTTAATAGCCTATGATCAGCAATACAAAACCAACTATTGTCATAACTTGTTTATCCATCTGCAGAATGACGGCAATGTGACAAAAACCTCCCAGCATTTTCAAATTCATCGCAACTCAATGAAATATCGCATCAAAAAAATAGAAGAAATTATTGACACCTCTTTGAACGATATGGAAGCAAAATTTTCGCTACTACAATCATTTAAAATTCTTACATACTTGGGAGCTGAAAGTTATTTTACTAAAGAATGAAAGAAAAAAAACGTGGACATTAAAACCACTTGTTTTTTTTGAAGTATATCAGAGTACCGGCAGCAACCGAAATGCTTAAGAAAATGACAAAGGGATAACCATATTTCCAATCGAATTCCGGCATCATGAGGTTCATGCCATACCAACCGACAATCAGGGTAAGTGGTAGGAAAATGGAAGTGACAACGGTGAAGATTTTCATCACATAGTTCAGGTTGATATCCAGTTGCGCCTGATAGGCTTCCCGGACCTGGGTGCCATAATCCCTCAGGTTTAAAACATTAGTAAAAAGGCGATTGATCCGGTTGGTAAGAATTTTAAAATAGCGCAGTTCCTTTTTATCAATCAGGTTATTTTCGTTTTCCTCAATCGCTTCCGAAATTTCTAAAAGCTGTTCATAATACTGCTTAAGACTGAGTAGCCGTTTGCGAAAGGCAATCAGGTATTCCGCCAAATCTTTTTTAATGGAGACAATAAATTCTTCTTCCAAACTGGAGATTTCCTCTTCAATGGATGCCAGAACCAACCGGTCATCTATGGTTAGTTTATCAAAAAACAAATGCAAAAATTTGCCTAGAGTAGGTATCTTAATGCCTTCAGTTTGGGCGTTGACAACAATATCGCTGATGAAAGCGCTGCGATCAGAAATAAAAACCAATAAATTTGCGCTAAAATAAATACAGATCCGATTTGGTTTGTGATCCAGCACAATGGCATCAGGCAGATGAAGGGTGATGAAATCAAAACCATCATAACTTTCCAAACGCGATCCACCATTTTGAATACACTCTTTGACAATTTTGTCACTGATCCCTAATTGTTCATTAATGCTGGGGAGTTCATCAAAGTCAGTCAGACATAAATGCTTTTGATCAATTGTAATACCTGTTTGAGAGAGAGAATCAATCATCAAGGTATCATTTTCAAGACGATATAACAACATGGGATTACCTTTGCTTTGCTTTATTTCGAACAACGTAGTGAGAATTTTGATTTTTGCTGGTTTTCCGGGCTTCAATTTCAAATTGATTCAGTGATAATATCAGTGGCCGCAGTTTTGAGTGACCATAGTTTCGGGTGTCAAAATCCGGATAGCGGTTATTGAGTCGGGAGCCGACTTCCCCTAAATTTGCCCAGCCATCTTCATCAGAACTCTCGGTAATAATGGTTTTGAGTGATTGGATCAATTCCTTTCGGTTGGTCATACCTTCTTTTTGATGCTCATGTTTCCCGTTCTGTTCGT
>JAKLQL010000437.1 GCA_022013395.1 Acetobacterium sp. | reverse complement strand
TTCGGAGTACTTTTAAATAAATTCGACCTTTAAATTCTTTATAGCTTTCGTTTGAGTCTGATTCTTGCCAGATGGTTGTTAAAAAGTCTTCACCAAAGGAAAAGTTATAATGAATCCCTGAAATAAGTTGACGTTTTCCGCCATACTTGGCCATCAGTTTTTCCCGATATGCTCTGGCTTTTTTCCCTGCTTCTCCCTGATACGAGGCGATCGGGATAAACTCATCATCGGGAATGTCACAAGGCATAGAGTACGGCCAATAGAGTTCGTCATTATTTCCGATTTCACCAATCACAATATCGGTTAAGGCCTCCAGAAAGTCATAGGTTTCATCAACTGAATAAAAAACCGGAGTAACCAGTTCCACCTGACTTTCTGAAAAATCAGTGGTTATATAAGGATTTTCCAGTTTGTCTCCAAAAATTGGCGGGTGGGGGGTCAGCGCCAGTTTTCCCTGTGGGGTAACCCGAAGTCCCTCCCGTTCTACCCCAAACCCTGCGGTTAATATACTTGCTGGTGTCATTTTATTTTTTAATATTTCGATCATGCTTATAACCTTTCCGTTGTCGTACAGGCAAAACGGTGTGAACTGTACAAAATTTTTTTAATTATACCATAAAACAGATTAATTCTAACTAACTAATTCCCTTTGTTTGCTAGGGAATAACATTTATTTTCTTTTTATATTCTTAACAACTCTTTTTAATTTCACGCTTTATTTATTAAAACTATTGACAAATAAAACACGCAGTGTTAGACTTTACTCATTGAGTTAGTAAATCCTAACTCATTTTTATAAAATACAAGTTAGATATTTCTAACCTTTTGGGAGGATGACCATGCTGCTATCTATGGCAACACCTGGAGAAAAAAACTCCATTAAAAAAATTACCGGCAAAGATACTACGCATCAATTTTTGGCAAGCCTTGGCTTTGTTGAGGGAGCTGATGTCACCATCATTTCTGAACTTGCAGGGAATATTATTTTAAATATCAAAGATACTCGGGTTGCCATTGATAAGAGCATGGCCAACCGCATTATCATTTAAGGAGAACCCCATGAATACAATAAAAACACTAAAATCCGTCAAATGTGGTGAGTCCACCACGGTTGTTAGGCTTCACGGCCAGGGTCCCATCAAACGTCGCATTATGGATATGGGTATTAC
>JAKLQL010000436.1 GCA_022013395.1 Acetobacterium sp. | reverse complement strand
GACTGGAAAGCAGCAGATAGGAACCGCTGGTGGTCTGGGTCAGATTGATAATCTGCCGCACATAACCGGGGTTCATGCCCGCACCCACCAATAAAAAGGAGCTTTGAGTCAGCGAGCCGCCGGATTTATGCATACTGACCGAGGCCATATCAGCCCCAGCTGCCATGCCGCTGATCGGCATGTTTTCGCCAAAATAGAAGTGAGTGCCGTGGGCCTCATCCGCCAGTACCAACATGCCAGCAGCATGAGCCATTTCGGTGATCGCTTTCAGATTGGAACAAACCCCATAATAAGTCGGATTGTTGACTAAGATCGCTTTGGCATCCGGGTTTTCCCGGATCGCTTTGTCCACTGCGGACAGAGTCATCCCTAAGGAAATACCGATTTCACAGTTGGTTTCGGGATTCACATAAACCGGAATGGCGCCGCCCAGGATCATCGCGTTAATGACGCTGCGATGGACGTTGCGGGGCAGAATAATCTTCTCGCCCTTTTTGCAGGCCGACAGCACCATGGTCTGCACCGCCGATGTCGTCCCGTTGACCATAAAAAACGCCTGTTTGGCCCCAAAGGCATCCGCTGCCAATTCTTCAGCTTCTTTAATCACCGAAACCGGATGGCAGAGATTATCCAGCGGCTTCATCGAATTGACATCCAGGGACATACAACGTTCCCCTAAAAATTCCGTTAACTCCGGATTCCCCTTGCCCCGTTTATGGCCGGGCACATCAAAAGGCACCAGCCGATTTCTTTTGAATTCATTGAGTGCCTCCATGATGGGCATCCGTTCTTGATTTAATTTTGGCACGTTTTTATTCCTTCCCAGTTTATGTTCTAAAGTAATTGCAAAAATCATAAACATCGAACAATGATTACCTGGTGTTCAGTTTCCACAAACAATTGTGTAACGTGTAGGCGAACAGTTCGTAGAACTGTACGACGTACAGTGTAACAATTGTTTCGTGCGAAACTGGGCATCAGGCTCACAGCAGTTTCGCAATTGCCGAAATGTATAGTATGATGCTCCGATTAATACACGTTGCTGCCGCTGAAAATTTCGATCATTTCCCGGCGCAGGTTTTCGGTAATCTGCAGCCGGGTTCGCGGCGGCAGCTCATAGGCATCGGTATTGAACAGATAATTCTGGAGCGTAATTTCCTTTAACAGCATCTTGGTGTGAAAGAGATTGGATTGATAGACATTAATATCAATGGCATCATATTCTCTTAAGGTCTTGTCATCGATGTAATCCTGGATCGAAGTGATTTTGTGATCCATAAAGAGTTTTTTCCCACTGACGTCCCGGGTAAATCCCCGCACCCGATAATCCATGGTAATAATATCTGAATCAAAACTCCCGATCAGAAAATCCAGGGTGCTGAGTGGCGTGATCTCCCCACAGGTAGCTACATCAATATCGACCCGAAAAGTTGCAATGGAGGTGTCCGGGTGGTATTCCGGATAGGTATGAACCGTCACATGGCTTTTATCCAGATGGGCAACCACCGTGTCACCCTGCAAATCCGTCTTTTCAACATTTTCTTCCCGGTATTCCCGCAAAAATGTTTCTTCAGCAATTAAAAAGGTAACACTGGCCCCCTGGGGATCATAATCCTGCTTGGATATATTTAAAACCCGGGCACCAATCATCTCCGTCACATGATATAAAATATTGGTTAAGCGCTCCGAGTTATACTGCTCATCAATATAGGCAATATAATCCCGTTGCTCCCGTTCACTTTTGGCATAACACACATCATAAATATTAAAGCTTAGTGACTTGGTTAGATTGTTAAAACCATTCAACTTTAATTTATTATCCATAATCCACCCCGTTTCCATTTATTTTGCAAAGTAATTGTATCGTCGTTTTTTATAAAAAACAAAAAACTCAAGTGACCCTTCAGCATCTGCTGTTCATCCACTTGAGTTTATTTCTAATGATTTTGCATATTTACACGAGCGCGTGACCGCACTGTTTATTTAATGATTCAAAACCTAGAAATTAGAGTCTATATAGCAAGAACTTACTTTTACTACTCTTATTGATTGTTTCACAAGTGTGATGTGCAAAAACGCACACGGTTTTAAGTAACCAACTTATAAAATTTGAGCTAATACTCAATCAATAAGGCAACGAAAGTTGCCAATCGGCATTTGACCTAGCTGTCCGTATGGCATTCAATTTCTTTACATGGTTAATCCGGCTAAAGAAATGGTCAAAAGAATTCTTTGCTGTATCCATAAAACCTGTTTACAAATACGCTAAATAGACAGTAATCTATTTCTATCATTCGTTTCGAATTGTACTATAAAAGATTGTGAAAATCAAGAAATATTTGCAAATTTAACCGGTTTCTAACATAATCACCACGACCTTTAAGCACTTTATCAGAAAGCTCGATTATGGTACGTAAAATCTTAAAGAATCGGGGTTTTTAATCCGATACTCAGATTTAAAAAAGCCAGGATCAGAATCCCGATACCGCAGAGTAAAAAAGCACCAATCAATTTCTTTCCGCTCAAACCAGCTACCTCTTTTAAAAACACGACATAAAGAATGGTTTTCCAGATTAGGATTCCTACCAATAGGATGTTAAGCAATAATCCCCAAATAGCATTATTCCAGAAAAGCGTGAAATAAGTCTCCACAAAAACTACTGTGAGACCGCAAAGCATCGTCGGCATATAGGTCAACCCCCAGGTTTGGATATACTTAAAGAGCTGGGTCTGACTGCCAAATAACTTGCCGATTCCCCAGAAAATGCCGCACATTCCCAGATAGGTCGCCACGCCCAGACCCACCAGCAATATCAAGTTAACACTATTGATCTCCGCCGGGTAATCTTTGCCATTGACCAGATAATTCATCACCGCATCAAAAACAGTTACCACCGCAATGGTGATTCCCACCAAAGTCCACGCCAGCTTTCTATTTCCTTTTTTGAAAGCATCTGCCGGTCGATTGAGCACTTCTAAAAACATCTCCATTTTTTTACCTCCCCAGCAACTGTAAAATGAAATTTGTATAGTTTGAGCCAAACATCAGCGTAAACAAAATCGCCTGAACAGCCGATACGCCAAATCCAAACCGCCAGGGATAAACGGTCACCATCTTTTTAAATCGATCCATTCCAGAGGCTTCCTCAATTTGACTCCGGATGAGCAAATTTTCCAGCATAATCTGTTTCTGTTCCTGACTTGGTTTTGATCGGTCATCAAGCGATTGTAACGCACTTTTAATAAAATCATCCGTATTCCGCTTCATTGTAACGCCTCCGTTTTCACGCTTCGATAAGCTTTAATAAAGCCGGCCTTTGCCCGCAGCAAAATATTTTCAATGGCTTTTACTGATTTATTGGTAATTGACGCAATTTCCCTGACACTTCTGCCATCGATGTATTTCAGCAACAGCACCGCTTTATAATGTTCCGGCAATTGATTCAGACAATCCATGATGCACTCACTGGTAAATGATTTTTCCATAAAGGCATCCAGATCCTGTTTGGGGTCACTGATCTCAGCCGTCAACACATCCTCAATATGAATCGGTTCCAGGCATTGCCGGTAATGTTTTCGGTAAAAATCATTCACCTTGTTTTTCGTGATTTTAAACACCCAGGTTCGTTCCGAACACAAACCTTTAAATTGTTTGAGGCCTTTAAACACATCCATAAAGACATCCTGAGTAAGATCCTCAGCAATTTCGGAATTTAAACCGGTTCGCAAAAAGATATATTGATAAATTTCATCAACGTATTGGATATACATTACTTTGAATTGTTCTTCGCCGATTCCTTTGCTCATTTACCCACCTCAATCTCCAACCCTATTTTTCACCCAAAATTAGTTAATCAGGACTTCTCTTTCGACCAACACCTCATCTTTATAGAGGATCTGAAGTTTTAGCGTACCCGCTGCTATTTTGTCTGCTTCCAGCGGAAATACCAGTTCCCCTCTTTTATCGGTTGCCATGGCTTTTTCATCCGTCTTGATTTCCTGGTCATTGAGCAGCCATTTGGCCTGGTATTTCATTCCTAATGGTGATTCGATAAAACTGATACTGCCATAGATCGGGACTCCCACACTCAACTCTGTTAGCTGCTCGGCGTTCTCAATTTCTGCTGCACTGACATAGGGTTCATTGGAAATGACTATTCCTTCAATAGGGGTTGATTCTCCGCATCCGGACAACATAAAAAGCATAATAATACATATCGATAAACTCAACGAAACTTTCATTCTCTTTTCAAAATTGTTTTTTAATTCATTTTTCATTATATTCTTCTCCTTTTAATTCATCAATATGACAGCACTTCCGAAAAATATTAATCCCTTTTAGCCGGTTTTGGGGTTTTCTCATTTTAACAAATATATTGCGCTCCTACCATCTTAGTGATTTAATAAGATAGTCGCAAAAAAACAAAAAATCCCTCGCAGCTTTGAAATTATCTGCAAGGGAACTACTTTTATTTTTACGCCATTAAGAATGACCCAACTTTTTCGAACGAATTGATTTCAATGTTATCAATGCATCCCCATAATCGAATTCATGAACCTGTTCTTCCATTTTTTCGATTGGTTTCCCATACGCACTTAATAGTACTTCCCTCGACTTTTCAAACAAATCATAGGTTTCGGTGTCATTATTTTCAAGTAGCACCTCTAATTGAGACAACATCCGATCAGCATGAGCTTTATCAGCAGCTCCTTCACTTTTTTTAGTTATTATTCCTTTTGCCGGCATAGCCTCAATAAACTTTTTTATTTCGTTAAAAAAGCTATTTGCCAATTTCTGTAGTTTCTCTTTGCCGGTTTGCGCTCTAATCATTTGTTCAAATTCAGTCGATAACTCTTGGATTTTTATTGCTCCAAGATTCCCCGCAACACCCTTGATTGAATGAACGGTTTGCGTTAAGCCCTGGTAGTTTTCCGCCGCAACCTGTTTTAAAATAATAATGGCATCTTCTTGGCATTTTTGGGCAAACTGTTCCATCAATCTCAAATAGACAGTAATATCACCACCCAGAATTCTCAAGCCCATTTCCACATTTAATCCATCCACAACCCGAAGTGTTTTTAACCGCATTTGTTCTTCTGACTCAATTGATAGACGTCTTCCTCTTTCTTTCGCCATATCATTCTTGCTAACTGGCAACCACTTGGCCAAAATATTTATAGAGAATCTCTGGTTCCATCGGTTTTACCAGATGATCATTCATCCCTGCTTCGATACATTTGCGGCGATCTTCTTCAAAAGCATTAGCGGTCATGGCTAAAATTGGTACCAATTCCCCACCAGGCATGCTTCTTATGATTGCAGTTGCCTCCAATCCATCCATAACTGGCATCTGCACATCCATTAAGATTAAATCGAATTTAGTCTGCGCAACTTTATTTATGGCTTGCTGGCCATTTTCGGCCAACTCAATTTGAAAATTAAAGGGATCAAGAAGCTGTTCCATGATTTCCTGATTGATCTGATTGTCCTCAACAATTAGAATTCGCCTCTGTGGATGCTGCTTTAGCCGCTCTTCCTGTTCCTTTCGGGATGAAGGTGTTTTTGATTTCATACCATTTTCCAGCATTTCCATTAAAGCGTCATTAAGGGTTGACGGTGTTACCGGTTTGACAAGAATACGGCTGATACCAGCTCTTTGTGCTTCTTCGTAAGAAATCTCATTTCCATAACCGGTAATTAAATACACGGTCGGAATCGCTTTCAGATTAAGCGTTTGAAGCATCAAAGCCGTATCGATACCATCCATATCCGGCATTTTCCAATCCATGAGTATCAATCGATATGGATTCGCCATCTGATCCGCCTTTACCACTTCTTCCAGCCCTTCTTTTCCCGAACTGACGGCATTACACTGAATACTAAAATCCGACAGCATACTGATGATTATTTCTCGAGCTTCCAATAAATCATCGATCACTAAAACCCGCATTTCTTCGGAAGATTTCAGATTGATTCTGTTTTTAGGCAAGGCTGTCGATATTTCAAAAGGCAACTCAAACCAGAAGTTGCTCCCTTTCTCCGGTTCACTTTCAACTCCAATTTTTCCACCCAAAAATTCAACTAGACGCCGACTAATGGCCAAACCTAATCCTGTGCCGCCATAAAGACGCGTCATTGATTCGTCAGCTTGAACAAAATCTTGAAAGAGAACTTTCAGCTGGTCTTTTGACATGCCAATTCCGGTATCACTAACTTCAAATCGCAGTTGGATATGTTCTTGATCCTGGTTAATGATTCTGGCAATAATCTTAATGCTCCCGTTTTGCGTAAATTTTACCGCATTGCTCATTAAATTAAGCAAAATCTGGCCAAAACGAACCGAGTCCCCCTTTAACACCATGGGAATATGATCCACATCCACAAGTAAATTGATTTCTTTTTTAGCCACTTCAGCTTTTAAGATATTACAAACCCTGTCAATCTCCCGGGTGGGCTCAAAATCATGGGCATCAATTCGCATTTTTCCGGCTTCAATTTTTGAAAGATCCAGCACATCATTAATGATCTGCAATAAGTGCTTGGCAGCCTCGGTCAATTTATTTATCTGTTCTTCCTGACGGATGGTCAGAGGATCCCGTTTGATGAGATGAGCCAGTCCGATGATTGCGTTCATCGGGGTGCGAATTTCATGGCTCATATTTGATAAAAATGCGCTTTTAGCCTGGTTAGCCGCTTCCGCTTCCAGTTTCGCAATCTCCAATTCAGTGGTTCTCGAGAAAACCATTTCCTCAAGATGCTTTTGATACTCCCCCAGTTCTTCCAGATATTTCATCTTCTCAGTTACATCCTGAACGGTTCCCCAACTGTAGATTGGATTCCCCTCATTGTCATTCTCGAATTCGGATCGTTCCTCTACCCAACGGATTTGATCTCCATCTAAAATGCGATGAAGGATGGTAAATGACTGACCTTGCTGAGATTTCTCATTCCAAACCGCCGTAATCCTTTCGCGATCATCCAGATGTACCAACTCCATATAACTTTCAAAGGTCTGGGGCGTTCCTGTTTTCACACCAAAAATACGATAGGTTTCATTGGACCAGGTCAGTTTATTCGCTTCAATATCAAAACGCCAGTGACCGGTTTTAGAAACTTCCTGGGCTCGTTTTAAAAAAGCTTCACTTTGACGCAAAGCGCGCGTAATCTCCATCCGCTCACGATTTAAAAAAGCTGTCCCAATTTGATCCGCTATCTGGCAGCCAAAAGAGATTTCTTCATTTGACCATTGATGATCCTTGCCGACATACATAAACCCGATGGAGCCGATTGCTTTCCCATTACTAAAAACGCTGCAAACAAGCAGGGTCATCCCTCCCAGAGGTTTCATATAGGCGTTCCAGTAATCTTTTTCCTGGGGTTCAACAGATCCTTCATTAATAATCATATAGCGATTATTAATCAGGTACTCAAAGGTCAGGGGCTGATCCTTTCTGTTCATCGTCAATTTTTTTGTATGGGTGGCATCCTTTTTTTTGTAAAGATCAATACATTCCATCATGGTTTGATCCTCATTATATTGCCAAATTGAGACTCTATCACTGCCCCATCGATTGATTAAAAGTTCCGTTATCTCTTCTGAAAACTTAGTAACATCGCCATTAATCCCCGATTCCAGCTGGCCAGTTTCCCGGATCAGTTGGGTATGTAACCTGAGTTGATCGGTATCGGTAATATCTCTGACCACATCAATAAAACATTGATTGTCTGCCAACCAGCTCATCCGGCACTCAAAATGTCGGTTGCCATCTTCATAAGGCAGATCGTATTCAAAGGTCTGCATTTCTCCTGTCAACTTAGCTTGGTTCATGCCAGTTGTGAATACTGCATTACCATCTGGCGGCAATACTTCATTAATCTTGTTACCTAAAAAAACTTCTGGCGGTATATACAGATCGGATCTTCTTTTGGCCCGATATTCGAGGATGATACCTTGAGAATCGGTTAAAAATAAAAGATCCGGTACCATTTCAAAATAAGCATCTAAAATTTTATTTTGTTGTTCCAGAACTCGATTATTCTGATTCTCCATGTGCATTTCTGTCCTCTCTTATTTTTAAATTTACCGGGTATTATAACTCGTTGTTTGATAGTTAACTAAAACATCTCTAAACGCTTCGATTTCGTTTTCAAAGGCATCCACTACATCGGGATCAAACTGCATCCCTTTTTGTTCCAAAATGTAATCCACCACGGTTTCCATACTCCAGGCTTTTTTATAGGGTCGAACGGTGGTAAGCGCATCAAAAACATCAGCCAATGCCATAATCCGGGCTGATATGGGAATTTCATCGCCATACAGTTCTTCCGGATAGCCTTTGCCATCCCATCTTTCATGATGATAATTCATGATTTTTTCAGCTTCTTCCAGAAAATAAAGCGCTGTTATTTCGCCCTGTTCATTTTCACTGTTACTGCCGGACAATGTTTTATTAATGGCCAGACGAATGGCATTTCCACCTATTTTACAATGGGTTTTCATAATCTCATATTCCTCAAAGTCAAGTTTTCCCGGCTTTAGTAAGATAGCATCAGGAATCCCGATCTTGCCAATATCATGAAGGG
>JAKLQL010000435.1 GCA_022013395.1 Acetobacterium sp. | reverse complement strand
TTCCCCGACATTTGATGAATATTTTGACGAATTCAAGATCCTCATCCGGCAGACGGCAGAATTCACAAGGCTGAAAATTACCTTCAATGGTAGTGCTGCACTTGGGACAGCTGAGTTTGGTTATGGAAAGTTTTTCATCACATACGGGACATCGGCCCGGAGCTTTGTACTTCATTCGATTCACCATTTCCTATGCTTATTTGATTATAATATACAACTATTGATTAAATATGTCAATATGTAAATTAATATAATTAATATTTAAGTTAAATATATTAATTGAGTTGTGGCGATTCAGAGAATTGTGAAAAAGTTGAATGGTTTCTTTTGTCGTTGGCATTGAAAAATAGCATAGTACCTTGTATCAAAGCGGCTGATGTGATAATCTGGGAATAAAAAAGTGGTTTGTGGCGTAATCGATCAATGAGTAATCAACAAACTTAATCGAAAGAAAAGGCGGCAAATGAAAATGAATGATAAAAAGTTACCTATTAAGGCGCGGGAGCGGTAAGGAGGAAAAAAATGACAATAACGACTAAATTGGTTTCAAAAATGTTAGATCTTCCCCCAGCAGAAACGACTAAACTGGAATACCAAATCGATCTGAAGATTCCGATGCCAGATGGGGTAGTATTATTTGCGAATCGAGTTGCTCCGGTTGGGGGCGAATCGCTTCCAATTATTCTGATCCGAGATCCCTATACATTTCGTGGCAAGAAGCCTGACATCATCTCAAGATTGATTGCAGAACGCGGTTATCAGGTTATTGTCCAGAATTGCCGGGGACGATGGGGCTCAGAAGGCGAATTTCAGCCTTTCCAGAACGAGCGTGAAGATGGTCTGGCTACCCTTGATTGGCTCGCTGACCAGCCATGGTTCAGCGGATCAGTGGGGATGTTTGGTTTGAGTTATTGGGGCTATGCACAACTGGCGCTAGGATCTGGTGCGCCTGCCTTTTTAAAGGCGCTGGCCCCGCAAATGTCGGCCTCACGTGTTTATGGTGTGTTTCGTACACAAGGGTCCGTAAGTTTTTTTTGCCTGCTTACCTGGCTTTACCAGACCTATGTGATAAACGCACTTAAATCTCCGAAGGCCGTGAGGCGGGCAAGGAAACAGCAAAAAAGTGCGTTGCAAAGGGGCTTCTCACACCTGCCAATCGGAGAAGCGGACAAAGCGGCACTTAACTTGACAATCCCTTTCTATCAGGAGGCCATTTGTAATGATCAACCGACAGATGCATTCTGGGCGGGGATGGACCACAGCAAACTGGTGAAAGACATCGTTGCGCCAGTTCATTTTATTGAAGGCTGGTATGACTTCTTCCTAGCTGACCAACTGTCTGACTATGAATCGCTGCGAAACGCCGGCAAAGATCCTTACATGACCATCGGTCCCTGGACACATGCAGCGGCACCTGGATTT
>JAKLQL010000434.1 GCA_022013395.1 Acetobacterium sp. | reverse complement strand
ACGCTGCTTCGCTTTCCCCCTTTTCAACCAATGAATAGATAGCCGATAAATGATTTCGCAGATCATGCCGTATTGCTTTCGTTGTTTTTAATGATGACTCCATTAGTTCAAATTGTTTTTGATAGTATTTATTTTGCTGTCCAAGCAATATTTTATCCATTTTATTGATCGTGAAAGCTGAAATGACATCATATAAATAAAAGGCTGTGAAATTAACAAGTAGTATGAGTGCCACTCCAATTAGAACCTGCACCCAGGAAAGACCCGTTGCTTGAAATAAGGTTAGAATGATATATAAGGATGAAATCGGGATTATAATAATTGCGGCCCAATTAGCAAGAGGGATTATCTCTCCTTGCCTGATATTTTTATAATTGCTAAGGATGCGGACAACTAAGTATAGCAAGATTTGAACAATGATCAGTCCGTATTCTGACGAGTAGTAGTTAATTGACATCAGGGGGAAATTCAAATAACCAGTTATCAAGGCAATAATCAGTTCAATACACATTCCAATTAAATAAATCATAAATACTGACAAAAGACGTCTCTTCATGCTCGCTTGATAGTTAAATGACAACCCAAAATAAGCAAGGATATTACAGATCATCGTAACGACTGGTATATTAATGGTTAAATACACCAGCGCAATAAATATATAATATCCCACATAGGATAAGAACTCGATCCTTTGATTTGCTTCATTCGTCTCAAAAAATATATGCATAAATTTATACACATTATAAGTGCTAAAAGCATTGGTTATCAGATATACCATCTCATAGGTGCTTAAATCCATCAAAGAAACCTCTCGTTTTCAAATTTCATCTGTAAGCCTCTGACTTCTTTTCGTTTTAACTGACTGATAGGCAGACAAACCGAATTAGACATCACAACCTCGTCATACCTGAACTTGGCGATGTATTCATAATTAACAATGTACGATTTATGGATATTCATAAATTGATACTTGGCAACTTGATGAAAGACATCCTGCAGTTTTCCATAAAATAATTCTTCTCCAGTTGTGGTCACAATTTTAATTTCTCTGTTTATACTTTGAAAATAGATGATGTTTTTTATAGGCAACTTATGTGTATCCGATCCTTTTTTGTAGCTGAAAAGACCGCCTAAGCGATTTATCAATTTCATTGCCAACTCGATATCTTTGATCACCTTATCCGGCTCCACCGGTTTTGACAAAAAGTGCATCGGTCGAACCTCAAACAACTCTCTATAATAACTGTTTTTTCCAGAAACGTACACAATCTGGGTGATTTGATTATCCATCTCTTCACGAATTTTCCGTCCCAATTCAAGTCCATTTAAACCCTTCATTTCGATGTCCAGAAAAATCAAATCAAAATTATGTTGATGTTCCATAAAAACGCCGAGTTTTTCGGCAGAATAAAATACTTCAATTTGCATTTCCTGCCTGGTTAATTCTTGATAGTCTAAAATAATCGTTTCAATTTCAGAACAGATTGCCCGTTGATCATCACATATTGCAATATTAAACACGCCATTCACCTTCTTTTTGTTGTTTATAAAATCATTTTACATGACAATAAAACAACTGTCCAGCTATATGGTTGATTAATTTTCTTTTTATTGTAATTGAAACAAAAAAACATGGTCTAAACAAATTGAATTGTCTAGACCATGCTATAAAGTACTTAAACTTCTTATTTATTCATTTCATCTACTGCTACCATCAGTTCCGAAATAGAACTGTACCAGTTTTTAATCATATGGCGCATCAGCCCAACCTGCTCGGCTTTAGCCAGCAATCCGAAAACCGGAATCTTGGAACCGTAGGCGGCACCGATTTCAGCCCAGGCATCACAACCGGATGGTCCAATATAGATAATCAGATCGGCACTGGTGACAGATGAGATACAAAAATCAAAAACCCGTTCACCCTCGGACGATTCGATAAAATGTGTCAGTTCTTTTTGAGAAAGAAAAGCTTCTTCTGGTCGTCCTTCACGAATCCAGGACAAGATCGTGTGTCCCTGGACTTCCAGTAAATCCGTCAGCATTTCGACAGCGTGTTGATGCTTCCATGAAGCGGCAATATATATTCTCATGATTCCTCCATTAGCGGTAATACTTAAATTTCCTGTTTTCTTAAAATATCCATGGGACTCACCGGTTGATCCATTTTTAAATGATAAATCATTTTGGGATGGGGCGTTGCCTCAATCGGTTCGCCGGCTTTATCGGTCATCAGCGTCACTTTTTGGGTGAAAAAACCTTTGCCGGGAATCATCACTTCGATGTCTTCGCCCAGGGAAATCTTATTTCGCTGTTCAATAATAGCTATTTGGGTTTCCGGGTCATATTCCTGCACCAGACCGACAAAATCATAATGCCGGGTATAACTGCTGGTGCCGTAGTTTTGATCCTCTGATGTTGTTTTTCCACTAAAAAAACCAGTGGTATAGTTACGGTGGCTGACCTTTGTCAACTCTTCGTAATAAGTATCATCCAAATCTCTGGCTTCCGGGTGATCATAACAGTAGTCAATGACATTGCGATAGGTCGATACGACAGTCGCCACATAATAAAGACTCTTCATGCGGCCTTCAATTTTAAAGCTGTCTACGCCAGCTGCCATCAGCTCTGGTATTTGATTGATCAGACATAAATCCTTGGAGTTGAAGATAAAAGATCCTGTTGCATCTTCTTCAATGGAAAAGGCTTCGTCTGGCCTAGTCTCTTCAATCAGGTGATATTTCCACCTACAGGGATGGGCACAATCCCCCTGATTTGAATTTCGACCGGTCATGTAATGACTTAACAAACACCGGCCGGAGTAGGAAATGCACATGGCTCCGTGAACAAAGGTTTCGATTTCCATCGCCGGATCGATCTTTTCGCGAATTTCCTGGATCTCTTTTAGACCCAGCTCCCGGGCTAAAACGATGCGTTTGGCACCCTGGGCGTGCCAAAATGCCACACTGCGCCAATTGGTATTATTGGCCTGGGTACTGATTGAAATTTTAAGCTCCGGCGCGACTTCGCGAATGATCGAAAAAACGCCGGGATCGGCAACGATGACCCCGTCGATTCCAATCTCTGAGAGTTCTTTCACATATTCCGGTAAACCTTCCAGATTTTCGTTATGCGCAATAATATTTAAGGTCACATAGATTTTTTTATGAAGGCCATGCACATAGGCAACGGCTTCGCGCAGGCCTTGCTCGTCAAAATTATCGGCTTTGGCTCTGAGTCCGAATTTTTTTCCGGCACAGTAGACTGCATCGGCCCCATAATGCAGCGCATATTTTAATTTTTCAAAATTTCCCGCCGGTGCTAAAAGTTCCGGTTTTTTCATGCTGTTTCTCCGTTTCGTTAACATAACTCTTTTTTCCAGCTGATCGCCAAGCCATCGCCCAACGGTAAGATGCTGGTAACCAGTTGGGGGTGATTGGATATGGTTTCCAGATATTTTCGCATCCGTTTCACAATCGTTATTTTCCGCCGAATGACCAGATCGTTGGACGCAATCATACCCTTAAACATCACGTTATCCGATATCAGCAAGCCGCCTGGTTTT
>JAKLQL010000433.1 GCA_022013395.1 Acetobacterium sp. | reverse complement strand
GACCCCCACCGCCATTATGGTTGGTACCGGAAAAGGGGCCGAAAAAGGTATTTTATTCAAAAACGGGCCGGCTCTGGAAATCCTTGGTAAATCAAATACGATTGTCTTTGATAAAACCGGAACCCTGACCGTTGGTTCCCCATCGATTACCGATATCATTCTTTACGATTCGACCCTTGATCAAAATGAATTATTAAAGATGACGGCGTCTCTTGAAAAGAAGTCTGAACATCCGCTCAGTGAAGCGATTGTTAAAAAAGCCGATGAATCCGTTTTGGATTTGTATGAAGTTACTCATTTTAACTCACTTTCCGGTTTGGGTATAAGTGGGTATATTGAAAACAAAGAAATACTTATTGGAAACATTAAACTCATGGAAAAAAACAGGATCGCAGTTGAGCACATCATGACCGACTATTTGCGCTTGTCTGATCTGGGAAAAACACCCCTATTGATTGCTTGGGATCAATCTGTTAAAGGCATCATCGCCGTGGCTGACACGATTAAGGAAAATAGCAACCTGGCTGTAGCCCAGCTCAAGGCCATGGGGATTAACGTTTATATGCTAACCGGGGACAATGAACGAACGGCCGTGGCTATCGGCAAAAAGGTGAATATTGACAATGTGGTTGCCAATGTTCTCCCCCATGAAAAATCAACGATGATAAAAAATCTGCAGTCCCAAGGACATCAGGTCATCATGGTAGGTGATGGGATTAATGATGCCCCGGCGCTGGCTCAAAGTGATGTCGGCATCGCCATCGGCGACGGCACCGATGTCGCTATTGAATCTGCCGATGTCGTCCTAATGCAAAATGATCTGATGAATATTGTTTCAGCCATTCAATTAAGTAAGGCCACACTGAGAAACATCAAACAAAATCTATTCTGGGCTTTTATTTACAATGTAATTGGAATCCCCTTGGCTGCCGGTATTTTCTACATCCCATTTGGTTTGAAGTTAAACCCCATGTTTGCAGCCGGCGCAATGAGTTTGAGTTCGGTATCTGTTGTTCTTAATGCCTTGTCGTTAAAAACATTTAAGACAAAAATTTTACCAATTACTTATCAGCAAAATATCCAAACTGTTTCTATGGCAGAACTGCCTGAAGATAAAACTCAAGATAAAAATCTGGTAAAGAAAGAAGGAAAAAAAATGAAAATAGTATTGAAAGTTAATGACATGAGTTGTCAGCATTGTGTTAAACGTGTTGAAGGCATATTAAATGGCTTTGAAGGAATTGACGATGTGTTGGTATCCCTGGAAGATGGTCAGGCCACTTTTACGGCAACCGAATCAGTCGATCTCAATGCCGTAGTTGCTGCCTTAACAGAAGACGGCTATCCTGCCACTCAAATCACAGAATAAGTATTATGGAAACTAAAGATCGTTCAACTGAACTTAATCTACTAAAAACTGCCCGAGGCCAGTTGGACGGCATCATCAAAATGGTGGAAAGTGATCGCTATTGCATCGATGTTTCAAAGCAAATCCTGGCAGTTCAAGCCCTGCTAAAAAAAACTAATCTGGAAATCTTGAAAAAGCATATGAATTCCTGTGTGAAAGATGCCTTTGAAGAAGGCACTGGTGACGAGAAGATTGATGAAATTATGCTTGTCCTTGATAAGTACTACCGCTAATCTATTCGCTTAATATTAATGTAAACTTACTCCATAAGTCAAGAGATAGCTATTGTTATCTCTTGATTTTATTTTTTCAAAAAAATAAAAAACCGCATGATCTGCGGTTATGTTTTAAAATTGGTGACCCATGGGCGACTTGAACGCCCGACACCCTGATTAAAAGTCAGATGCTCTACCAACTGAGCTAATGGGTCATGATAAAATATTAAGTTATGTTTGTCTTTAGACGATTGTGTAATACTCAAGTTTACCTGACTAAGTGATTCGCACCAAAATTTTGACTCGTTACACTCATCAATTTTGGGCTCTCTACTTATACCAACTGAGCTAATGGGTCATGTTGTATTTAGTTGTGTTAAGGATCGTATTTTTAATAAAAACTCTTCTCATCCGTATTGGATGAGTTTTTATTAAAAATGCGTTTGCTTTATCACTTTCGTTTCGCTACGCTCAACTTCCGGCCAATTTCATCCCTGAAATTGGGATAAAGCTTTGGTGGGAGAAGATGGTTTCGAACCATCGTAGACGTCGTCAACGGATTTACAGTCCGCCCCCTTTAGCCACTCGGGCATTCTCCCACTTGATTTTTGACAAAAAAATGGAGCTGATGAACGGACTCGAACCGTTAACCTGCTGATTACAAATCAGCTGCTCTGCCAATTGAGCCACATCAGCCTAAAATAAAGTGTTGATTCATTGAACTAGTTACTGCCAATCCGCTACAGATAACTAAGCGATTCACACCAAATCAAAGATTTGGGTTCTCTGCTTATGCCAATTGAGCCACATCAGCCTAATAAAAGTGTTGACATATTAATTGGATCGTATTTTAATCGAAAACTCTTCTCATCCTGATTGGATGAGTTTTCAATTCAAATGCGTAAGTATTATCACTGTCGTTTCGCTTGCGCTCAACTTCCGACCAATTTCTTACAGAAATTGGGATAATACTTATGGCGACCTGGAAGAGACTCGAACTCTCGACCTCCAGCGTGACAGGCTGGCATTCTAACCAACTGAACTACCAGGCCGCATGGTTAGTTATTAAGTTTGGTGACCCCTAGGAGACTCGAACTCCTGTTACCGCCGTGAAAGGGCGGTGTCTTAACCGCTTGACCAAGGGGCCGTAATAAATGCGGATATGAATCGTTTTGGTTCACACCCGCTTACTGTCGTAATGGCTCCCCAGGCTGGATTTGAACCAGCAACCTATCGGTTAACAGCCGAGTGCTCCACCGTTGAGCTACTGAGGATTATTTAAAAGTCCCGCAATGTCCTATCCTCCCAGGCAGTTACCCACCAAGTACTTTCGGCGCTGGAAGACTTTACTTCTGTGTTCGGTATGGGAACAGGTGTGGCCCTTCCGCCATCGTTACGGAATTAATTTAGCTTTGTTTTTGCTAAAAACAAATAGGTTTGAAGGAGCGTTAGCGGTCAGACCGGCTAAATTGTTCATCAATTCTTTCAGAAATCTTCTACTTCTTCATAAGAGATTTTTGAAAGAATTGGTATTCCTCATTCTTACTTGCTTTGTATATTCAATTGTCTTTGTTATGATCACGCAGTGATCATTCAAAACAGCACAGTGTATAAATTATTGGATCAAGACCTCGGTCGATTAGTACTGGTCAGCTCCATATGTTACCATACTTCCACATCCAGCCTATCTACCTGGTCGTCTACCAGGGACCTTAACCATTTCTGGTGAGATAT
>JAKLQL010000432.1 GCA_022013395.1 Acetobacterium sp. | reverse complement strand
GTTGCCAAAAAACAGTATCAGGAAAGCAGCTTGTTTATCCAGAAATTAAATGAGGTGAAGAAATGTCTGTGAAGCTAAATAAAATTATTCAGTCAATCGAAGCAGTTGCACCGGAAAAACTGGCCGAAGATTGGGACAATGTTGGTCTTCAGGTTGGTTCCCGGCAACAGCTGGTGAATAAGATTCTGCTGACCTTGGATATCACAGCCGAGGTGGTTAGCGAAGCAGTAGCAAAAAAAACAGATCTGATTATTGCACACCACCCGTTTATTTTTAACGGTTTAAAAACCCTGTCATCGGATTGGGAAAAAGGGCAGATAATTGAATTGCTGATCAAAAATAATATCGGGGTTTATGTGGCCCATACCAATATGGATAAAGCAAAAACCGGACTTAATTGCTATTTGGCTGAACTACTGGGACTGGAAAATATCCGCACCCTAGAACCGTCCAATCCGGTTACCTATTATAAGCTGGCGGTCTACACCCCGGTGGAAGCGACTGAAAAAATCATTGAGGTACTGGGAAAAAATGGCGCCGGCGCCATCGGGGATTATGATTTTTGCACTTATCGCTCATCCGGTACCGGAACCTTTCGGCCACTGGCAGGGTCAAATCCTTATATCGGTAGGCTCGATTCGCTGACGAGTGTTGCGGAAGACCGAATTGAAGCCATTGTCCCCGCTCATGAACTAAAGAATCTGATTATTCAGCTTAAAAAAAATCATCCCTACGAAGAAATGGCCTATGATGTCATCCCACTGGAAAACGGTCGGCTGATCAATGAAAACGGACTGGGAAAAATCGGGGTTTTAAAAGAACCTATCGATGCCGATGAGTTTATTGGTGAGGTAAAAGATAAGCTGGGACTGGTCAGTTTAAGAGGTGCCGGAAACATGCCGGATACCATCCGCCGGGTGGCTATTTGTTCAGGGGCTGGGGCCGATATGATTGGTCTGGCTAAAGCCAAAAGAGCAGACGTACTGATCACCGGCGATCTCAAGCATCATGATGGACAACGGGCCTTGGAAAATAATTTTTGGGTGCTGGATGCCGGTCATTATGGCACTGAAAAGTGGGTTGTGGATTGCTTCCAGAAAATTTTGAAAGCTGATCTGGGCGAAAACTGTCCGGAAATGATGGTTGCCGAAGCCTCCCGGGATTTTATTGTGAATTATTAACCAATTCAGGTTGTCCGGTACTGGTGCATCTAGATATCTCAATATTTCGTTTTTGAAAAATTAAATAATACTTGAAGTTTGCGGAAAGACAGTGTATACTACAGTGATTTAGTAAATCAGATAGTCGCATCCGGAGCAATCCGGTTGAGGAAAGTCCGAGCTCCGCAGAGCATGGTGCCGGGTAACACCCGGTAGAGGCGACTCTAAGGCAAGTGCAACAGAAAGTATACCGCCAGCAATGGTAAGGATGAAAGGGTGAGGTAAGAGCTCACCAGCGGTGTGGTGACACATCGGCTATGTAAACCCCACCTGGAGCAAGACCAAGAACGGACCGAGAAAGACGGCTGCTCGTCGTTGTCCTATGGTAGGTCGCTAGAATTTATTGGCAACAATAAATCGAGATAGATGACTATTTAAACAGAACTCGGCTTATAGATTTAGTAAATCACAAATGTAAATTAGGAATATTGCAGAAAGTGTGATACCCTTGGCCGTACCGATCAATTGTTAATCAGTAGTATGCGCGCAATTCGTACAGTTGCAAATCTAAGTTTATCTAAATTATAAACATAGATTTG
>JAKLQL010000431.1 GCA_022013395.1 Acetobacterium sp. | reverse complement strand
TTATGGGTAACAATGACAATCCCAGTTCCAAATTCATCCCGCAGCGCCATCATTTCCCGCACCACCTGAGCCTGAACGATGACATCCAGAGCGGAGGTTGGTTCGTCAGCCAAGAGCAGATCCGGCTCCAAAATCATCGCCATCACAATCCCCACCCGCTGATTCATCCCGCCGGACAGTTCAAACGGATAACTGTCTAAAATAAGGTCATAATCTTTGAGATTAATCTTATTAAACAGAATTTCAGCCCGGGTTTTTACTTCTTCACGGTCTTTGTACCCATGCTGTTCCATGGTTTCATATAATTGATCACCGATGGTTCTAATCGGGCACAGGGCGCTGCCGCAGTTCTGAAAAATCATCCCCATTTCCGGCCCCCGCATGGTTCGGTGTTGCTCATCACCAAGTTCCAGGACGTTCTGACCCTTGTAGAAAATGCCACCCTTATTAACTGAACCGGATGCGTCCAGCAGACCCATGGTTGCTTTGATCAGGGTGCTTTTTCCACTGCCGGATTCCCCCACAATCCCCAGAATCTCGCCCGGTTTCATCGTCAGGCTGACATTTGTGACCATTGGTTCTCCGTCATAAGATATTTCGATATTTTGAAGTTCTAATAATGGCTGCATATTTTATTCCTTTTGATTGCGATTTAATTATTCATTGCTATCCAAATCGGCGGTGATTTCATAATAATCCGATGGGTGAGCGGTAAATCCGGTCACACCTTTTTTCATGATGAAGGACATTTTTAAATGGGATGCATAAATATAGGCGTTGTCATTTAACACCTGCTGAGCAATTTGGATCGCCAGATCACTTCGTTTTTCGGTATCAAATTCATTTCGGAGCTGGGCAACCAGGGCTTCAACCGTATCATTATGGTAATGTCCACGGTTGTAATCGGAATTGTCAACCACATGGGTGGTGAAATAGTATTGCGGGTCTCCGGTAGGGGCGGTGACAAAGGCATTAGCAAAGACATCGTAATCACCAGTTTTTAAGAAGTCTTTATAATTATCAGTAGCATTGACCTGAACGTCAATTCCGGCTTGTTTATAGGGAGCTTGAACCGATTCGGCCAACAGCGGCAGTTCTTGTCGGGAAGTGTAGGTCAGCCATTTGATTGACAGCTTCTGACCGGCTTTTTCCCGAATCCCATCACCATCAGTGTCAACCCAGCCAGCTGCTTCCAGGACTTTTTTGGCCCCTTCAAGATCGTAGCCTGCAGCCTTAACGGCATCGCCGCCAAAGGTAAAGTTGGCTGGGAATGGGCCAATCGCCGGGGTTCCATTACCCTGTAATAAAACACGGGTAAAGCCGTCTTTATCCATACTCATGGCCATGGCTTTGCGGACGGCGTCATCTTTGATCACGGCTGTGTTATAATTCAAGGCCGCCTGATAAACCCGGGAGGTATTGGTGGAACTGATGGTGTAGTCATCATTGTTCTGAAACAATTCCAAACTGGCATAAGGCAGTCCCTGAGCGGCATCAATTTCCCCGCTTTGAAG
>JAKLQL010000430.1 GCA_022013395.1 Acetobacterium sp. | reverse complement strand
TTTTAATTTTTCTTCAAATTTCACCGAATTGCCTCTTTCTTACTGCAATGTCTGCAGACAGTGTTTTATGCTTTTGAAATTTGGAATAATAAAAGGGGTAAGTTTCTTATAATCATCATAATCTTCAAAGACGCGTGGGAATGTCCAGTAGTCCTGGAAAATAACATACAGCACATTACAACAGCTAAAAAGAATGGCGGCTAACAATAATAAGGGGATTTTTAATGTGAGCCATAAAAAAAAGTAAAATCCGATAAACCATAGCACACCCGGATGACGGCATAAGGCATAAAATCCGTCCTGATAGACCTTTGGAGTCGCATTGCTATTTACATAAGTATCGTTAAAGGGCAGTGCAAAGAAAAGTGTGTAGATTAACAAGATCAGAAACATCAGTGAGAAAATTCCGAAAGTGCTGATCCACAGCCAATTCCATTTTATGTCAGAGAATGATTCAATAATGATTCCAGCGGTCGCAACAATTAAAAGAAACGAACCTAAAAAAAAGAAGCGATTGATACTATTTTTTTTTAAAGTAACACTGTTGATGTCATAGACCAGATAAAGAAGAAATGCCAAAATTCCCATGAATATGTATATCATACCTTCACTTCTCCTTGTATAATTTGCTATTTTAGGTGATTTTAAAATGCCACAATTCACTTGAATGAATAATTCATGCTAAACCAGAATCATTTTAACAACGATTAGATGTTTAGCTATTATGATACTATTTTTTATCATTTTTTGCAATTCTTTATCGCCAATCGTGAAAATTTATTCATTAAGATGATTTTTCATTCCTTTCATCGACATTATCCGATCTTATTGTTTGATTTTGTAAGCGCTTTTTAATCTTTCTATCAATTTTTTGCAACTTCAATTTGTAACTTTAGATGGTTTCAATGAATCAAAAATTTGCCACTTTTGATCGTTGTTTTTGCAAATGTTTGGTTTCCGGTTATTAAGAACTTTAGGGTGTTTTGAACGAAAATGTTTAAATCGTCTATCGTTGGAGCAGCGATTACGATATAATAATTATATGTTCCATGTTGGGCATTGATCAATCAATTAACGAAATCCATAAAAGACGGTTAAAAAAGATAATTTAAAAGGAAAACGATAATGACAGACTATATTGAATTAATTGCCAGCTTTACCAAAAATGATTTTATCCTGGATTATGAAGCGGTAGCTAAAAAAGGGTTCACCGAAGATAAACGACAATTTGAGCAGGCATGGCAAGCCCAATTCAGAGCGAACAAGGATCAGACCCTTTTTTATTTTGGATTTCTCAGCAATCTGGAATTTCTATCGCCGACGATGGCTTTTCTCCATCAAATCAGCGCTGAATTTGTCCAGAAGATTGCCAAACAGCCAGATCTTGAGTTTTCCCGGGAAAATGTCGATCTTTGCCTGACCCCGGATGAAATTGAAGCGATCCGGAAAATCATTCCTTTTGGTAACGGGATGGCTCATGTCAATGATGCTTGGATTATTGGCATCTGGGAACGGCTAACGGATGTCTATAAAGAAGCGATTAAAGCTTATCCAGGTACCGTGGCGGCGTTTTTAACAGAACATCACGCCGGGATTAACGTGGCCGGGCGAATCTTTTTTCATCTGGTCGAAAACAGTGATGATGAACGTTATCCCTTTGCTTTTCTGGCCACCTATTCCACCAAACCCGAAGACGGTAAAAAGGCCGTGCACACCCCGCTAAAAAATGCTTTGCGGGAATATCAGAATCACCCCGAAAAGCTCATTCAGTTGTTATCCACCGTTAGCCGGGCGGCCGATGCCAGTGGGTTTATTGCGGATCTGATGGAAAGTGGGGAGTTATTTTCGCCGCTTCGATTAACGGCCCGGGATGCCACCGTTTTCTTAACCGAGATCCCGCTTTATGAAGAAGCTGGAATTATGTGTCGGGTTCCCAACTGGTGGCGCAAGAAAACCAACCAGTTGCGGCTTAATCTGACGGTCGGGGAAAAGGAACCGACGAAGGTGGGGTTGGATGCGATCTTGTCCTTTAAACCCAACCTTTTATTTGGTGATGCGGCAATCTCCAAAGCCGAAATCCAGGGACTGCTGGCCGAAACCCAGGGCTTGGCGCTGATCAAAGGTAAATGGGTGGAAATCAATCATGATCAATTGCAAGTCGCTTTGGACGCCTTGTCAAAAGCCGAAGCACTGGCGGACCAGCAAGAGTTGAGCCTGGCCCAGGCGATGCGGCTGGAACTGGGTTCGGAAGCGCTCCTGGGGATCCCAACAGCGGGCATTGATGTCCATGTGTCAACCGGCGACTGGCTTCGCCAGGTAAAAGAAACAATGGCCAATCCCCAGACCCTGCGGGGGCAGCTGCCACAAACCAGTTTTCATGGCGAGCTGCGACCTTATCAGCAAACCGGTTATGACTGGCTTAAATACATGGTCGATCTGGGACTGGGTGCCTGCCTGGCGGATGACATGGGGCTGGGTAAAACCGTTCAGATCATCGCGCTATTGGAACACCTGCGCTGTCATCAGGGCGAGCGGGTGCTGTTGATTTTGCCGGCATCCCTGATAGGCAACTGGGAAAAGGAAATCAGGAAATTTGCTCCGGAAATGCCGGTCTGTGTCTTGCATGGGATGGTGGCGGCTAAAGATCCGGAGGCATTTTTAGCGGAGCCGGTCTTTTTAACCATCACCACCTATGGAATGGCAGTGCGGGTCCAGCAGCTGAGGGAAATCCGCTGGGATCTGATTATTCTGGATGAGGCCCAGGCGATTAAAAATCCGGGCACCAAGCGAACCAAAACCATCAAGGCGCTCACAGCCAAAACCCGAATCGCCATGACCGGAACGCCGATTGAAAATCATCTGTCCGATTTGTGGTCGCTGTTTGATTTTCTCGATGGCGGGTTGCTGGGAAATGCCAAAGAATTTACCGGGTTTACCAAGGGTTTGAAGAAAGACCCCACCGGTTATACCAAGCTACGAAATCTGGTGAATCCTTTTATTCTCAGACGGCTTAAAACCGATGCAGCCATCATTTCGGATCTGCCAGATAAGATTGAAATCAAAGAATACCCGGCGCTTTCCAAAAAACAGATGGTCCTTTACCAGAATCTGGTCAAGGAATTATCAAAAAAACTGACAGAAACCGAGGGCATCGCCCGGAAGGGACTGGTTTTAGCCAGCATCATCAAGCTCAAGCAGATCTGTAATCATCCCGATCAGTATCTGGGCCAGGATCTTTACAAGCGGGAGCACAGCGGTAAGTTTGAAATGTTGGAGAGCATCTGCGAAACCATTTATGAGAAACGGGAACGGGTGCTGGTATTCACCCAGTTTAAGGAAATGACGGAACCGCTGTCCCGGTTTCTGGAAGAGCTCTTTCATCGTCCCGGTCTGGTGCTCCACGGTGGTACCCCGGTGGCCAAACGAACCGAGCTGGTGGAAACCTTTAATGGCGAAGCTTATATCCCATTCATGGTGCTGTCGCTGAAAGCCGGCGGGGTGGGCCTTAACCTAACTGGTGCCAACAATGTCATTCATTTTGACCGCTGGTGGAATCCGGCGGTGGAAAACCAGGCCACTGACCGGGCCTTTCGCATCGGCCAGACTAAAGACGTGATGGTCCACAAGTTTATTACTGCCGGTACCATCGAAGAGAAGATTGATACCATGATTGAAGAAAAAAATCAACTGGCCGGGGACATCATCCAGGCTTCCGGTGAGGGCTGGATCACCGAGCTGGACAATGAGCAACTGCTGAAATTATTAAGTTTAGGTGGGATCTGAGATGAGTTTTTATGATGACGATTATGTTCATGTATCCGTTGCCGAAGAAAAAGAAAAAGCCCGAAAAACATTGGAGAAACTGAAGCTGACCATACCGGATATTGAGCTGGTGGTCATTGAAGGCACTGTCATTGATGAGAAACTGGCGAAGATGCTCAAAAATGCCGACCAAAAAAGTCCCCGGGTGATTGGGGACGATCAGGTTTTTGAGCTGTTTGGGTTGTAATAGCGATGGGACCAACTTTTTTAGATCACCGTCATAATAAAATCTAGGGACTGACTTCAATGGAGACGATCTCGGGGACGTTCATAAAACGAAAGGGTAGGGTGGTCATTCCGGTGCCTTTGGTAACAAAAAGTTTGGTTTGACCCTCGCTTCCCAGTGAAAAGAGACCCTTCACATATTTTTTACCATTGGCTGGCAGAATTCTTACGGTAGAAAAGGGCAGTGAAATCTGTCCCCCATGGGTATGACCGGCTAAAACCAGTTGAACATTATCAAGCCCCATCTTGTCGACAATGTCCGGCTCATGGGTCATCATAATATTATAGGCGCCGTCCAGAGCCTGATCACCCAGATTAATATCCGGGTCGCCCGAAAAGGCATCATCCAGCCCAAGGATCCGGACGTTGAGGTCAGAAAGATCAAGCCAGTCATTTAAAAGCAGCTCGAAGCCGCCGGCGTTCATCAGGTCTTTATAATTGTATGTATTCGTTAAGGCATACTCATGATTGCCGATGACACAATACTTTCCATAGGTAGCATGGATTTTGGACAAACTCTGGGAAATCGCTTCGGGAGCGACTGTAAAAGCTGATTTGGAATCAATGAGGTCGCCCGTGAAAATAACGAGATCTGGATTTTCAGTATTTATTTTATCAACAATTTCATTCAACTTATTGATATCGGAAAATTCTCCCAGGTGGGTATCGCCAAAAAATACAATTTTTATCGGGTTGGCGAGTTGATTGTCTTCAAGTGCGACCCGATTGACAATCAAAAGATTGGGTTCAACATAACGGGCATAAACATATAAACCCAATGCAAGCAGGATTAAAATAACGATTGTCAGCAGTAAAAATTTAAGAAATTTCATTAAAGCTCCTTTCGGACACGACGTTATTATATCTTGCAATCATTAAGGGCACTTTAAAATGAGGAAGATTCTAAATTTAGGAAATAAAATAATTTATCAGAACGGATTGACAAATAAATACTTCGGGTGTAGAATTAA
>JAKLQL010000429.1 GCA_022013395.1 Acetobacterium sp. | reverse complement strand
TGGCGTCCACAATCCAGATTGACTCAGCTTGAGAATCTGAATCAGGAGTAGACTGAGTAAAAACGATCCGATCACCATTTGGTGTAAAACGGGCCGTTCCATAATGACCCGTTGCAATTCCGGTTGAATTCGCGGCGGAGGTTTTCCAGGTTCGGATCGTTTGTGAATCACCATTGTTTTTAATAAAGACAACTTGGTTGGTTAAATCATTAATATCAAAATTTTTAACATTTTCCGAGATTAAAAGGGCCGATAATTCGGAATTATCATCCTTGATTGGTGCATAATATAGATTTGTTCGTTCCTCATTACGAGGATCAGTGGCAATAAACGCAAAGCCTTTTTCAGCATAGATATAATCAACAGCCAGGATGTTATAGTTGTTAAGGACATCGTAAACTTGGCGATCACCGTCACTGTTGGCCAGAACAATTTGATTACTATTGTTGGCATAGACAACTTGACCGGAATCACCGATGCCGAAGTATTGGGTGACATTTTCTTCGGGCAGCGAAATGACTCGGGTGGTGTTTTTGTTGATATCAGACCAGATGATTTGGCTGTCTTCATTGCCAGTCAAGGGATCCGTGAGTTTTTCGGCATAGTAAATGCCAGCGTCATAGGTATCATACAAAGCACTTAACACCATTTTTTCAGAATTAACAAACGGCGACAATTGCATCGCATCGGTGTTATAGGTATCAATGTTATAGGTAGTACCCGTTGTGAAAAGTATGATATTATTGCCACTGTTGGTAATATCCTGAACAACCCCAGGTGAAACCATGGTGTAGGACTGGATGCTGAGTTGGCTTGGGGATGGTCTTGTCAAGATTGGATCATTATGCAAAACAACCGGAACATTGGTTGGCACAAAAAGGTTTTGACAACCACTGGATACGAATAGCGTCGAAACAATAAAACATAGTAAAATAACTTTACTTCGTGTTTTTTTCATCAGTATCACCTCCGTAAATTAAAACCGACAGAATCGGAAGGGTGACAATAATATTGGTTCCTTCACCGACCTGGCTGACGATGTCGATTTTGCCTTCATGCTTTTCCACAATCTGTTTAACGATGTAAAGCCCAAGACCGGAACCACCTTCGTCATAACCCCGGGAGCGATCTTCTTCAACCCGATAAAAGGCATTAAAAATTCGTTTTTGTTCAATTTCAGAAATACCGGGACCATAATCCCGGATCGAGACAACAATGTGATTATCTTCAATGGCCGAGATAACATCAATGATATCGCCCCGGTTTGAATATTTGATGGCATTATGAATAATGTTGATAAACACCTGTTGTAGCCGATCATAATCGCCGAGAATCTCAGGAAGCTCATCAGACACATAATTAATTTCAATATCAGACTGACTGGCCTTTATCTGCATTTGCTCAACGACATCAGATAGCAGCAGTACAATATTCAGGTTGGTTTTTTTAAAATCGAATTCCGCTTTGTCAAATTTATTGACGTTCAAAAGATTATCAACCAGCCGTAAAAGTCGATGGCCTTCCCGGTTGATGGTGTTCAAGGAGCGATTTAAGATTTCCGGATCAGCAACCTGCCGTCGCGTCAGCATATCGGTATACCCGATAATAGTGGTCAAGGGAGTACGCAACTCATGAGAAACACTGCTGATGAATTTACGTTGTTCTTCCTGAATGTGTCGAGCGGCGGTCATATTCCGGATGATAATCATATAATTTTCTTCAAAACCTTTTTCCCGGATGGGACTGCCAATCAGCAACAGATTTCGATTATTGCAGTCAATTTCTTCAGAAATGTGATCTTTACCATTTTTCAGGCTATCGAAAATATCGCGCAAAAAAGACTGGTACTGAAAATCATAGATCGTTTTGGGATTACTGACATTAAAATAGGTTTTAATATAACTGTTTGAGGTAATAATATTACCATTTTTGTCAATTGCTAATAAACCATCATCAATAGATGCCAATACTCCGGCCAATCGTTTTCTTTCCGATTCCAGCTGGAGAATGACATTATTGATATTGGTGACCATCCCATTAAACGCATGGGTCAGATCGCCGATTTCATCGGCATGCTTATAGTAAATTGTTAAATTATAGTTACCGTTATTGATTTCCTTGGAAATTTTTGTCAGATCTTTAATCGGCTGGAAAAAGTGTCGGGAAAATGACATCGTCACAAGCACCAGCAATAGCAATCCAATCGACCCGCCAATGGCAAAAAGAATCCCGGCCACATGTAAAAACGAGTCCATCTCGTGCATGGAATAAATATAACCGATGTAACCAACAATGGTATTGTCGATGGTGACTGGGGCTGTAAAATAGGCCATACTGATGTCATCAATGGATTTTAAAGTAAAAACCGGGGCATTTTCAGTTTGGGATAAAGCAAGTTCGGTGGCCAAAGTATTAATTGTGCCGGTCTCTTCAAGTGAGTCACCAATCTGATGGCCCTCGGTATCAAACAGCATCACCTGATGGTTCTCACTTTCAGCAATACTTTTGGCGAGGTAGAGACCGTTGGCCATAAATCGGTTTTCTAGAGAATCAGTATTATTGATATTTTTTAATTCCTGACTGATCAACAAGGTGGCGTTCTGGGTTTCATTCAGTAGGGTATCCTTGGTTTGGTTAATATAGTAATAGGAGGTTCCCTGAAAGACACAAAATACAACAATCAAAAATGCAAAAGCAAAAAGCAGGATGTTGTATAAGATCATTCGAACCCGATAGCTTAGTTGCATTAAAGTTTCCTCATCTTATAACCAATTCCAAAGACAGTTTGGATGTATTTATTACCCTGGGTATCAATTTTTCTTCGAATTCGCTGAACATGCATGTCCACGGTTCGGGTGTCGCCATAATAGTCGTAGCCCCAAATTTTCTCAAGCAGGGTATCTCGGGGAAAAACCTGCTCAAGATTAGAAGCTAACAAAAACAGCAATTCGAATTCTTTGGGCGTCAGATGGATTTCTTTGCCGTCCAACATCACCATCCGTTCGTCCGCATAAATACTCAAGTCGCCATTTTTCAAAAGGGATTCCTGTTTTTGGGGCTCCAGAGTAATATTTGATCGTCTTAAATGAGCTTTAATCCGGGCTAACAGCTCACGATTATCAAAAGGTTTGGTCAGATAATCATCAGCGCCTAATTCCAATCCCAAAACCTTGTCAATAATATCGGTTTTGGCCGTTAAAAGAATAATCGGTACACCTAATTGAGGTGAGAGCTCCCGGCAGACATCATAACCATTCTTTTTGGGAAGCATAATATCCAGAACGATCAGATCCGGTCGGATTTCCAATGCTTTTTCCACCGCTTCCACACCATCGCTGGCGGTTTCCACTTGATAACCTTCAAATTCCAGTTCTAACTTTATTAAATCAACAATCGACGCTTCATCATCGACAACGAGTAT
>JAKLQL010000428.1 GCA_022013395.1 Acetobacterium sp. | reverse complement strand
CGTCGTCGAGCCACCAGTTGATGAACCACCACTGGCCGCGTTAGCAGCATTTTGAGCCGCTACCTGAGCAGCAATCTGAGATCGAAGATCTGAGGCAGCCGCTGTTTCAGCATTCAAAGTTGCTTGAGCTTCAGCAATAATTGCCTGATTCTGGGCAACTAAGCTATCCTTTTGAGCTTTAATTTCCTGCTGTTGCGCTAATGACGTCTCCTGCTCGGTTTTTTTACTGACTGTTTTCAGACGATCCGCTTCAATACTGGCCTTCTTTTCATCAATCACTCTTTTCGTTTCTGCCAATGCATCCAGCGATTCCTTATCGGATTCAATAATATAACGCGACATATCTACTTTTGTTACAAAATCAGCAAAATCACTCGATGTAAACAAGAATTCAAGCATACTACCGTTTCCATACATATACATGGTACGGACCCGTTCATTCATGGCGTCTTCCTGCTCTTTTCTTTTTGCTTCAGCAACATTTAACTCTTCCTGAGTTTTTGCGATATTGGCTTCCAACGCTGCAATTTCGGTATTAATCGAGGCGATGACACCATTGATTCGATCCATTTCTTCATTTGCCTTGGCAATTTCTGTCTGAATGCCGGCAATGGTGTTTTGGGTCATATCAATTTGATATTGAGCTGCTGCCTGTTTCTGATTACTTTCTTGTAGCTGTTCTGTCAGCGATGCTGCGTTAACTGGGGATATTACCAGACCCAATGTAATAATCACACCGATGAAGCTTGAGATAATTCTTTTTCTTGCCATTCGACAATCCTCCTGTTTTAGACCAATTATAATTATTATACATCCAAGAATTTGCGAATCGCAAATACACTACCAATCGCTCCGATGAATCCTCCATAAATTAGGAAGAAAAATATCAGTTGTCCCATCACTGCATTGGGTGACGCCAAACTGGCATCTACCGGCAAAAACAGATTCCCGCCAACCAACCCTAAAATATAATAGTAGGTAATGCGGATAATCAGAAATGCCACAATGGCTCCGATTAATCCCAACAAAGTCCCTTCCAATATGAAAGGTGCCCGTATATAGGCGTTGGTGGCTCCAACATATTTCATAATTCCAATTTCCCGTCGCCGGGCAAAAACTGTTAGTTTAATGGTATTGTAAAT
Source organism: Acetobacterium sp. (assembly GCA_022013395.1). Taxonomy (GTDB): domain Bacteria; phylum Bacillota; class Clostridia; order Eubacteriales; family Eubacteriaceae; genus Acetobacterium. Next base: position 1,368 of record JAKLQL010000428.1, on the reverse strand, counting down.
AATAAAGATGGAAATCATGGATAACACAGCCAATACCACAATGCTCAAGGTATTTGTGAATTTATTAAAACTCACCAATGCTTCTACATATTCCTGACCATAGCGAACATATTCCACGCCTTGGTCTTTAAATGACATTGCCAGTGTTTGAACATCTTCCATATCTTTAGGATCCGTCACACGGACAATAAAAGATGCCGGCATCGGATTATTTTCCGAATTATAACCATTTAGGAGCGGCGCATAATCCTCCAGACTCGACTTAAAGTTATCCAGAGCTTCCGCTGAACTTTCAAATGTAACATTTTCAATCAGGTCGCTTTTTTCAAGGGCCTGTTGAATGGTTTCTTTTTGGGTATCCGTGAAATTCTCCTGGAGAAATATTTTCAATTCCAATTTTGATTCTACATCTTTGGTAACTTCTTGAACATTAATTGTCAAAATCAGGAAAATACCCAAAATAATTAAGGCGGCAATTACCGACAGCACTGAGGCAATACTCATTAAATTATTTCGCTCAATGCTTTTCATGGTATCTCGAATGACATTTTTTGGCATTGTTTTAATGGAACTAAACTTCATATCCGTACCTGCCCGTCGCATCATCTACCTTAAGCACACCATCTTCCAATGTCAATACACGCTTTTTCATGGTATCAACAATTTCACGGTCATGAGTTACCACGACAATGGTTGTTCCTCTTCGGTTGATTTCTTCTAATATACTGATAATTTCGTATGATGTTTCAGGATCAAGATTCCCGGTTGGTTCATCACAGATTAATATTGATGGATTATTAATAATCGCTCGAGCAATAACAACTCGCTGTTGCTCTCCCCCCGATAACTCGTGAGGATAATGGTTCATCCGATGGGATAATCCAACCATATCCAGCGCCAACGGTACCCGTTTGCGGATCTGTTTTTCCGATTTGCCGATGATCTCCATGGCGTAGGCCACATTTTCATAAACACTTTTGTTTTCCAACAGACGAAAGTCCTGAAAAACGATTCCCATTTTTCGTCGCAGAAAAGGTATTTCCTTTTTAGAAAGTTTTGACACATTAAAGTTATTAATAAAAACCGAACCTTCGGTGGCTTCTATTTCTCTTAAGAGAAGCTTAATAAATGTCGATTTTCCCGCCCCGCTTCGGCCAACAAGGAAGACAAACTCCCCCTTATCAATAAAGAGGCTAACATTTTTAAGTGCTTCACTCTTATTTTTTTCGTAACCTTTCGTTACATTTTTAAATTCTATCATATCTTAGCCACTCCTAAATAATTTACATTCTGATTGCTTTGACAGGGCATTTTAACATGTACTATCCTATTTTCTTCTTAAAGGTCTGTGATAAATTAAGATTACTT
>JAKLQL010000048.1 GCA_022013395.1 Acetobacterium sp. | reverse complement strand
GCTTCTAAGTCAACACCAACCGCGGCTGTTGCTCAATTTGCTTCAGCGGGAGAACGAATTAAGAAAAAAGATCTTGGGATGATGGCCGCAACCTACGGTTACGTTTACGTTGCTCAGGTAGCTATGGGTGCTGATAAGAACCAATTTATGAAAGCCCTTCAGGAAGCTGAAGCTTACGATGGCCCATCACTGATCATTGCCTACGCGCCTTGTATCAACCACGGCATTAAAGGCGGCATGAGCCGTACCCAAACCCACGAAGCATTCGCTGTGGAATCTGGATACTGGCATCTGTATCGATTCAACCCAACCCTGAAAGAAGAGGGGAAAAATCCATTTATCCTGGATTCCAAAGAACCAGATATGGACAAATTCACCGAATTCCTGGATTCAGAAGTTCGTTACACCTCATTAAAACTGACCTTCCCAGAAGTTTCTGCAACGCTTTATGACAAAGCCAAAGAAGAAGCACTGGAACGTTATATGGGTTATAAACAAAAATCAGAAATGTGATAAATAACAATAGAAAATGCAATAGCAAAGAGAAACCCCTTGGGGTTTCTCTTTGTATTCAATCACAAAAAAAGCTCCATTGAAGAAATCCAATGGAGTCTTTTTATAGCTGTCGTCATCACAAAGTACAGTCCTATGATGGCAATTCTATTTACATTTTTGGGGAGATGGGTGTCTTCGGGCAAATCCATCGAGGTCATCATCAGGATTATGAACGGTTAATAACATTTTGTCCAAATCAAAAACAAAATCAAAGGTACTGCCTTTTTTCAAATCTTCAAGTACATCCATAATCATTTGCCCGTCGCCGACATCATCCATACTGAGAACGGCTTTACCATGATCGTCAAAATTAGCAACCTTCACTTTTTCTTGAATTACTTCAATAATACGTTTCTTTTCCATAAAAATACCTCTTTCTAAATAATAGTATTGTTAGTTTCATAAATACCCCGATAATTGAATTTTACCCACAGATAATAAGATTTTAAAAAATTAATGAAACTTTATTTTTGTTTAAATTTGAAAATAAAGGATATTAAAACAAGGAGTATTCTATTTTAGGTAGAATAGATATAATAGACCCTCAAAAGTCAAGACTTTATTTAAAAAAGGAAAACACAAATGACAACATACTACTCCGAGGAATTGATACAATCTGTCATCGAAGCAAATGATATTGTGGATGTCGCTTCGGGTTACATGACCTTAAAACGTGTGGGTAACTCTTTCAAGGGTAAATGTCCGTTTCATAATGAAAAGACGGCATCGTTTACTGTCTCCAGAGAAAAACAACTCTATCATTGTTTTGGCTGTGGGGCAGGTGGCAATGTGATTACTTTTACTATGGAAATGGAAAAACTGCCTTTTGTGGACGCCCTTAAATTTCTGGCCGCTCGGGTGAATATTGTTTTGCCGGAAAAGCAAAATGCTCAGGAAGATCATCAAGCTTATGAAAGAAAGAAGCGTCTGTATGAATTGCATCGGGAATCGGCAAACTACTACTATAAAATTTTAAAGACAAATCGTCCGGCCCTGGAATATCTGATCAAAAGAGGCATC
>JAKLQL010000427.1 GCA_022013395.1 Acetobacterium sp. | reverse complement strand
CTGTTTATTAATGTTTATCAGTCAGACGCCGTAGATGTGTTTCAGCCTCAACTTGTGATTTTTGCGGTTGTCAGTGTGGTTGCCTCGTATCTGCTTGTTTTTATCAGTGTGCCGTTCTTAGAAAAAGAAAATAACAAGCGCGGCGTTTTGATTCAGGGTATTTTCAGAAGTAATTTTATTCTGTTTGGCATTACCATGACCATTTCGCTTTACGGCAATGATTATGTCGGCACCACAGCAGTGCTGATTGCCTTTGTGATTCCGATTTTTAATATCCTCTCAGTGATCGCCCTGGAAGTATTCAGCGCCGGGCAGGTCAATCACAAGAAAATCTGGATCGGCATTCTGACAAATCCGTTAATTCTGGCCTCCATGATTGCCTTTTTCTTTGTCCTGACTGGGCTAAGATTGCCGGCAATTATTGAAACGACAACGGCTGACGTTGCCAAGGTCGCGACGCCGCTGGCATTTATTATTTTAGGTGGATCATTTAAATTCTCCCGGATTATGAATAACATCAAACCGATTCTGATTGGTGTCAGCGGCCGACTGAGCGTGATCCCCGTCGTATTTTTGTCCATTGCCATTGGTTTAGGCTTTCGCAATGAAGCCCTGGGGGCATTGTTGGCATTACTGGCCAGTCCCACTGCGGTATCAAGCTTTGTCATGGCCCAACAAATGGAAGGGAATGGCGAACTAGCCGGACAATTAGTGGTGATCAGTTCATTTGCCTCCATTGTCACCATCTTTATCTGGATTGCAGTGCTAAAACAAGGTAACTTTTTATAAGTTTAAGACAGACCTTGACAGCGAGATAAAATAATAATAGAATTAGAACAAGTAAACCATTACAATAAAATGAATACAAGAATAAATATAATAGAATAAAAACAGGGCAAGAGTTTTAGAGATGTCCGTATGATACTGTGGGTGCGTCACACCGGGATTTCCGGGAGTTGCTCTTTTGTATGATGCGGGCTTTTTTCATGTTTGAAAAGACACAGTTCGTGTCTCGGGAAGGAAATATGTTGCAAACAAAAAACTTGAATAAGAAAAACTCAGATAGTCAGAATGCTTGTGAAGCATTAAAGTTTAATACCGTTATTCCGTCCGTCCATCAACGCAAAGAATTGCTTTACGCCATGGAAAAAACCGATGTTGACTGGATTATGCTTAAATTAGGAGATGTCAACTCTCTGCCTCAATTAGTAGGTCATATTCATCGGGCCGGAAAAAAGGTGATGGTTCATCAGGATTCAATTAGAGGAATAGCCCGGGATAAAATGGGCATTCAATATATGGCCAACTGTGGGGTCGATTGTGTCATTACCATGAAATCTCTCTGCGTGAAATATATTAAAGAAGCCGGCATGATTTCGGCGCTTGGATTTTTCGTCATCGATTCGGATGCTTGTCGAACTGGCCTGATCAATATCAAAGAACATCAACCAGATGTGGTTATTCTGATGCCGGGCACTATTCCCGAACAGATTATCCGGGAGATCAAAGGTGAAACCAGGGCACCCATCATCCTCGGGGGCTTAATGACAACCAACGAACAGATCACCAATGCTATGAAAATAGGGGTTGCATCTGTAGCCACCAGTCAAGTGGAACTCTGGAATCTTAAGGATTGACACAGTTAACATTGTTATCAAAAAATTATATAAATGGAGGAAAAATTCATGAAAAATGTGATGGTTTTTGGCGATTCAAACACCTGGGGATGGGATCCATCCAATGATTTAGTATCCGTGATCAAACGGTGGCCGGATGAAGTTCGTTGGGCCGGTGTTCTCCAGACCGAATTAGGCAATGACTACAAGGTCATCCCGGAAGGCTTAAATGGACGCACTACGGTTTGGGATGATCCCATTGAAGAATACCGTTGTGGCAAACAACACATTATTCCCTTGTTGGATACTCACGCCCCCCTGGATTTGGTTATTATCATGATTGGCACCAATGATTTAAAATGCCGTTATACCGTTACGGCTCAGGATATTGCCAACGGTGCCAGCCTCATTCTGGATAAAACGATGGCTCAGGTTGGTGCTTTTGGCCCAGCTGGACCAAAGGTGTTGTTTATTGCCCCACCGCCAATTGGTCACATTGAGAATGGCATCTTTAAATTTATGTTTGAAGGTAATCAGGAAAAATCAATCCAGATGGCAGAATTCTATCAAGGGGTCGCCGAAAGTCGGGGCGTGTCTTTCTTTGATGCTGGTTTGGTTGCCAAAGCTAGTGCAATTGACGGACTCCATTTAGATGCGGACAGCCATGCCGCTTTGGGTAAAGCTGTCGCTGCTGAAGTTAAAAAGATATTAGGATAAGCGAAAAACCCAGGCGGCGTCAGCCGCCTGGAACATTGATAAGTATCCAGATCAAAATGAGGAAGGAGGCAGCAATGGAAAACAAACTGGCCCTCATT
>JAKLQL010000426.1 GCA_022013395.1 Acetobacterium sp. | reverse complement strand
TTTTCTGGTGATTGTGTTTCATAGTGACCCGCATAATTTGATCCCGCTGTATTCGGTTGGAGTGTTTATTTCGTTTACCCTGTCCCAGTATGGCATGTTTAGAAAATGGCTCCGGGAAAAAGAAAAGGGTTGGCAATACAAATCCCTGATTAATATGTTTGGAGCAATTGTGACCGGGGTTGGATCGCTCATTATTTTCTATTCGAAATTTTTTGAAGGTGCCTGGATGCTGGCCATTGCCATGCCAATTATTATCTATGTGATGATTTATATCAGGAACCACTATGCCGAGGTTAAAAAACAGTTGGAATTAACAGAGTTTGCCCCCTATTATCCGAGACCGGCAGGAATGAAAGGAACGCCCTGTATCGTCCTCCTGCAGTCCATTAATAAGGCAACCCTGAAAGCTCTTAATTATGCCAATACCATTTCAGATGACATCACAGTGCTTCATATTTGCCGTTACCCGAAACATGCTGAAGAATTACGAACACAGTGGGCGGAGCTGCAAATTCCCCTGAAACTGAAAATCATTGAGAATCCCTATCGCGATATTACCAGAACCCTAAAATGCTATGTCTATAAAAGAGAAAAAGATCTTGGTCATGGCGAAAATTTAACGGTTATTCTGATTAAATATGTGGCAAATCATTGGTTTGACCTCGTTTTGCATAATCAAACCACATATTTCCTTGAAAAAATCCTCAGTCGCTTTAAAAATGTAACATCAGTGATTATACCTTATCACTATTCACTTGACTCATTATCTAAGAATGGGAAAGACATCGATGAGGATGAAGTAGACTAGATACTAAAAAATTTATAGAAAACTGAGACAATGTTGATAATTCAACATTGTCTCAGTTTTTTTAGATTAATGGAAATTATTTTGGGTACTTAGTGAGTGATAAGAGTCTTAATGATTACTTATGACTTTGAAAAAGTGTATGTTGATATATGTAAATTAATTGACAAAATATAATAAATGTACTATTATTTATATAAAAGGAGTGATGAAATGATAAAAAGTGTATACAGTTTAATGCTATTCGATGAAATAGTTGAAAAGATAGACCAGATTGCCTATGAGAATAATACCAACCGCTCCCAGCTAATCAATGATATTCTGGCAGAAAAAATCGGG
>JAKLQL010000425.1 GCA_022013395.1 Acetobacterium sp. | reverse complement strand
GATGAACTGTTTGCCTATGGCGCTGACAAGGTCTATCTGGCGGATTCTCCAGAACTGGAAAAATATACCACCGATGGCTATTCCAAGGTGATCAATGAAGCCATTGGCGTGTATAAGCCGGAAATTGTTTTATACGGGGCCACTCATATTGGCCGGGATCTGGCTCCTTGTTTGGCAGTTAAAGTCAACACCGGTTTGACGGCTGACTGTACCAAACTGGAAATTGACCCGGATGATAAGAAAATCAGACAAACTCGACCAGCCTTTGGCGGAAATCTGATGGCCACCATTGTCTGCCCTGGCAGCCGTCCTCAGATGTCAACCGTTCGACCGGGGGTGATGGACAAAGCTGTTTATGATCCAAGTAAAAAAGGTGAAGTTATTAAACTCGACGCTGTCTTTGCGGAAGGCGACATCCGCACCAAGGTACTGGAGATTGTTAAAACAACCACCGACAACATGTCCATTTCCGACGCTGATTTCATTGTCGCTGGCGGTATGGGACTGGGCAAACCCGAAGGTTTGGACTTGCTTAAACAACTGGCCGATAAACTGGGCGGTACCGTGGCCGCATCACGCGCCTGTGTCGATGCCGGCTGGGCTGATCATGCGATCCAGGTTGGTCAGACCGGAACCACCGTTAAACCACAGATTTATTTTGCCTGCGGAATTTCCGGAGCGATCCAGCATATTGCCGGGATGCAGGATTCGGACATCATCATTGCCATTAACAAAAATGAAAATGCCCCAATTTTTGAAGTAGCCGATTATGGAATTGTCGGCGATCTCTACAAGGTAATTCCGGCCATCATTGATGAGCTGGACAAACTCGGTAAATAATTAACAGCTAAATTATTTTCTCATGTTTTAAAATATAAACTAGACAGCCGGCTGCAGTTAATCTGCAACCGGTTGTTTTTATTAACTAGCGTGTTAGCTGATATCCATGTATAATAGAAAATAAATGCAAAATTGCAAATATCGACAAAATAAGGAGGCCGGCAAATGCGCTCATTCTTAAAACTGGAAGGCCAGGCAAAGGTTGATTTTTACCAGGCTAAATACGAGTACTACCGGCATTTTAATCTGGGGACCCTGTTTATCTCATCGATTATGTTCTTTGTTCTGCTAGTGCCATTTTGGCAGGTTTATGAGCAGTTTTCCTGGCAGTCCCTGGCGATCCGCTGTCTAGTCGTGATTCCGCTGGCGGCGGTATTTTTAGCTTATCGAAAGACCCGTAATTATAAGATCATGTCGGTCTTATCGCTGTTGATGGTGCATGCCATGATCTGGGGAAACATCTGGTCAGCAACCTACATGACAGATCACTCGTATGTAAATGAAGGCTTTCTGATTATGAATGTGGTTCTGCTGCTGGTGTCTTTCTGTGCGCCGCCGTCTTATACGATAGTGGCCCAACTGGCGCTGATTGGGAATATCCTGCTGGCGAATCAGCTCTTTCATTTTACCAATCTGGATGTGATCCTGTCCTTTAACATTAAAGCAGTCATCTTGTTGGGCTTAGTGAATCTGATTATCACCGGGTTTTATTATGATCATTACATCACCCAGAAAAAACTCGAGTTTGCCTTGTTTCACGATCCGCTGACCCGGGTTTTCAACCGCCGGCAGCTCCACAAGATCATGGGGGCGGGCCACGATTTATCTTTTATGAGCGATGACATCGTTATTCTGATCATGGATGTGGATCATTTTAAGCAGGTTAATGATACCTATGGACACGATGAAGGCGACCGGATTCTGCAGTTTGCAGCGGACTGCATTCGGCACTGCCTCCGCGGGCCGGATCTGTTGATTCGCTGGGGCGGTGAGGAGTTTGTGGCAATTCTGTCTGACTGCCAACGGGACCAGGCCAGCGTGGTAGCCGAGCGGATCCGCCGTTCGGTGGAAATGTCGGTCAACGGTGTGTGTAAGATTACCCTTTCGCTGGGGGTTGCCATCTATGAGGGGGGCGACTGTTTCGAAACCATCAAAAAAGCCGATCAGGCTCTCTTTGTAGCCAAACAAAGCGGTCGTAACCAGGTGATCTATTATGAGTCGCTGGACCAGGAGGCTCTGGAAGCTGAAGGGATCAATGGTCAAACTAACGCCTGAATGATTGCCAAAAATACAATGAGATAGTCTTCCCAACGAGGTGGAAAAATGGATTTCAGAAAATTGGAGTATTTTATTGCCGCCGTTGAACATGGCAGTTTTACCAAAGCCGCTCAGGAATGCTTTGTCTCCCAGACGGCCATGAGCCAGCAGATTGCCACTATGGAACAGGAACTGGATTTTTTATTGTTTGACCGCTCCGGTTACCGGCCGACGCTGACCCTGGCAGGCAAAGCCTTCTACGAGTCCAGCAAGCGGATCATCGGCGATTATGAACAAGCTGTGAAACAGGCGAAAGCGTTAAAAAACGGTTGGTCGGGGTCGTTGCGAATTGGAATATCCGGGCCGGT
>JAKLQL010000424.1 GCA_022013395.1 Acetobacterium sp. | reverse complement strand
GTACAAGAAGTAGTGGAAAGCAAAAACGGCAAAAAAGTCGTTAAAGAAAAGAAGCTATTTCCAGGTTATGTCATGATCAAAATGTTCATGACGGATGATTCATGGTATGTTGTCAGAAATACCCGTGGTGTCACCGGGTTTGTTGGTCCTGCCTCAAAACCTGTACCCTTGTCCAAGGCTGAACTAAAAAGCATGGGCATTCGTCAACAGCGTGTTGAAATAAGTATGCATGTTGGCGAAACAGTTAAGGTTATTGAAGGGCCATTAGAAGGTTTCACCGGAGTTATTGAAGAAGTACATGCTGAGAAATCAAAAGTTAAGGTCAATGTTTCCATGTTTGGACGAGATACTCTCGCTGAACTGGGATTTGAACAAATAGAAAAAATTATCACTTAAGGAAAAAACTATTCTTCATGCTACTCCCACTGGGAGAAAAAATACTATAATAAAATGAAAGAGGTGTTAACATGGCAAAAAAAGTAATTGGTATGATTAAATTACAAATTCCTGCCGGTAAAGCAACACCAGCACCACCAGTTGGACCTGCATTAGGTCAACATGGGGTTAATATTATGGGATTCTGTAAAGAATTCAACGCAAAAACTGCAAATGATGCAGGAATGATTATTCCTGTTGTAATCACTGTTTATCAGGATCGTTCTTACTCATTTATTACAAAAACACCACCAGCAGCCGTTCTGTTAAAGAAAATTGCTGGAATTGAGTCTGGATCTGGCGTACCTAACAAAACGAAGGTAGCTAAGGTTACAACTGAACAATTAAGAGAAATCGCAACATTAAAAATGCCGGATTTAAATGCGGCATCTGTAGAATCAGCGATGAGAATGATCGCTGGAACCGCCCGTAGCATGGGTATCACAATCGAAGAATAATTTTAGAAGGTAGAAACACCTTAAGTGGGAGGGAAACCGCTATTACCACAAGGAGGCAAAGATGAAAAAAGGAAAAAAATATCAAGATTTGGTAAAAAGCTTTGATAAGCAAGAGTTATTTGAACTGGATGCAGCCATTGCACAGGTTAAAAAACTTGCCACTGCAAAGTTTGACG
>JAKLQL010000423.1 GCA_022013395.1 Acetobacterium sp. | reverse complement strand
CGTGAGGATCGTTGTTTTATTAGGCGGGGTTTTATTCGGATTGGGGCTTTACTTAAGTGGTATGATCACCAGCGTTTATCAAATCTACATTACCTATGGTTTAATCGCCGGATCTGGAATCGGACTTATCTATTCCATTACCGTTTCCAATACCGTCAAATGGTTTCCGGAAAATAAGGGATTGGCTGGCGGATTAACAGCCGGCGGATTTGGGGCCGGGTCACTTATTTTTGCCCCAGTAGCCGTCCAATTTATTGCTACTCAGGGGGTTTTGGGAGCCTTTCAGACCTTAGGATTAATCTTCTGTGGCATAATTTTAGTGTTGGGGATTTTCATTGCTGCTCCACCGGTCCAGTCAACCGAAAACCAGGCGGCTGGAGTGGGAACGAGCCAGAACGGGATTGATGTCACCACTCGGGATATGTTAAAAACCACCGATTTCTACGTAATTTGGGGATTAATGGTATTGGGCTGTATCTCAGGATTAATGATCATCAGCCAGGCTTCTCCGATTGGCCAGGTAATGGTCGGGTTATCGCCTGAACAAGCCGCTTTTGCAGTTGGCTTTATTGGCCTTGCCAATGCCACCGGTCGGGTTGTATGGGGAACCGTATCCGATAAGATCGGCCGCTATAACACTTTGATTTGTATGTTTATTTTAAGTGGGGCAGGATTAACGGCCTTGTATTTTACCAACGATTTGCCGCTTTTTATGGTCGGTATCTGTTTGATCGCAGCCAGTTATGGTGGGGTTTTTGGTTTATTTCCATCGATCACTGCAGATAATTTTGGGATTAAGCATTTGAGTATGAACTATGGCGTGGTGATGACCGGCCTTTCAATTGGGGCATTCATCGGTCCGCAAATTGCGGCTTATGCCGTTGAAAAAAGCGGTGGCAGTTACAACTTGGCATTTATCATTACCTTAGGCATCAACATCGTTGCCATTGCCTTGGTATTGTATGCAAAGAGCCGAAACATCAAACGTAAATTGGTTTTAGCAACTGAAAATTAGTAAAGTTAAAAAAATAAGACAAATAAATAAAGAGCTGCCTCGCCGAGGCAGCTCTTTAAATTTGGCTTAGGTTAAACGATATTTGCGATTTAGCATATCTTCCCGTTCTTTCCAGTCTGACATCAGCGTTCCCAGGGCGCCATAAAAGGACAAGTTATGGTTGGGAAAACGGAAATGCAACATTTCATGCAAGGCAATATATTCAATGCATTCTTTCGGGGTTTTAATCAGTTCCAGGTTTAAAATGACCCGTTGACTCTTGGGTGAACAGGCGCCCCAGCGGTTGTCCAGACGGTAAATCTTCAGATCCGGAAAACGGACCTGATAGGGAGCAGCTTTAACAATGGCCGAGGCCATCGCTTCCACAAAAACATCCCGGGCCTGCTCCCGGTACCACATATCCAGGATGAATTCTTTATGGGTAACGGACTGAGTATCATGGACATTCAGAACCATATTATAATTATTGATGGTCACGCCGGTACTGGGCGATTCTTCGACCATCAGACGATAGTAATCACCAAGAAATTTATGTTTTTCACCAGTTTTATACTGATAGTTTTTTAGTAATTCAGGAACGGTATCAAGATTGCCAAACATAAGGGGTACCTCCATTTTCTGTAAAACGACTCCATTTCGCTACATTATATCCAAGAAAAGCGAAAACCTGAATAGAAATAGTTGTCACCATAGGGAAAGAATTAGTGTTGGAGTTGCAAATTTTTGATAAGCCCCATATGAACTGTACATTCATGAGAAAAATGTTATAATTAGATATTAAAGTTTCAGGTAATAATGTTGGGGGTAGCCAGAAATGTTTTTTAATGAGAGGAGAATTTATGGAAACAACACTAAGTGTAACATTGATTCAACATACGCCTGAACCGGAGAAATTAGTGGCAGCCGCAGCAAAGCTCTGTTACTCAAAGGCCGGTGCTGGTGAGATCATGGATGATCTGACAGATGAAAATGTCGAACGATTTTTGACCCGATTAATGGATATGGGACATGCATCGCCGATTGAACATGCCAGCTTTACATTTGCGATTGAAGGCGTCAGCCGGGCACTGACCCATCAGCTGGTGCGACATCGGATGGCGAGTTTTAGTCAAAAATCCCAACGCTATGTGAGTGAGGGTCAGTTTAATTATGTTATTCCGCCAGAAATAAAAGCCTTGCCGGATGGCGAAAAGGTATTTATTGAAGGGATGGAAAATGCCCAAAAAACCTATGACACTTTAGCAGAAAAACTGATCACAAAGTATACCAAAGATTTAATGGTAGCTGGGCTTTCGGAAAAGCAGGCAGCCATGGCAGCAGAAAAGCAGGGAATTGAAGATGCCCGGTTTGTGCTACCGAATGCTTGCGAAACAAAGATCGTGACAACGATGAATACCAGAGAACTGCTGCATTTTTTCAATCAGCGTT
>JAKLQL010000422.1 GCA_022013395.1 Acetobacterium sp. | reverse complement strand
GACAATCATAACAATTTGATAAATAGGCGTATAATCCGGGACAACCTCGACGCCAACCCATTGATTATTAATGGCAATCCGTTCTTCCGGCGTAATTGTTTCCAGGGTTTTGTTCATAATGCTGATGAGCTCCGGCCAGTCATTCCGTACTGCAAAATACAAACTCTGTTGTTTTTCGGCTTCGAAGGCTACAAATTTCAAATTTGTCAAACCATTTGAATGAATCAGATAATTGGTCGTTGCCAGATTTCCCACAAAAGCTGTTTCCGTTCCATTGGCTACAGCAGTTAGTGCATCTTCCACCGAATCATACAAGCTCAAGTTAATCTGCGAAAACTCGGCCAGGTAACTATGGTGGGAACTGTTTTTTTGTACTGCTACGGTCTTCCCATACAAGTCCTCGATACCATTGATATTTTTAGTACTGTCTTGAACAACAATTACCCGTTTAAAATTATAGTAGGGCTCAGAAAACAAAAAGTATTGCTCCCGGGCCGGGGTTTTAGACACTGCCGGCAACATATCAACTTCCCCACGCAAAGCTTTTTCATAGGCTTCGGTCCAGGTCAGGCCTTTGGCAACATCAAATTGCAGACCGGTTTTTTCACTGATTATTTCCAGATAGTCTGAGGTAATTCCCTGATAATTTCCATTCTCATCAAAAAATTCAAAGGGTATAAACTTGGGGTCCACCCCCAAATGAATCACCGGATGCGCTTCCATAAAAGCAATCTCTTCAGGCGTCCAGTCAATACTGTTATCCCTGGCATAACAAAAAGAAGGCCATCCTAAAATGATTATCAAAAAAATCAGGACGCTGCTTAATCTTCGCATCTTGTTGCCACCACTTCAATTGACTCCTGGATGAATTTTCGGGAAACATCAAAAATGGTTTCTTTGATTTCCAAAAAACCGGCCACAATATCCGGATCAAAATGTTCGCCGCTTTCACCTTCGATCAAGCCGATACTATCGTCAAAATCATAGGCTGGTTTATAGATGCGTTCGCTGGTGAGCGCATCATACACATCGATGATGGCCATCAACCGCCCCGGCAATGGAATGGCCTCGCCGCTTAGCCCTTTGGGATAACCGGTTCCGTTATACTTTTCGTGATGGGTACCCACAATTTCCATAGCCGTTCTGATAAAGCTGGGGACATCCTCATCACTGCATATTTCGTTTTGAAGCGCATTGACGCCATACTCCACATGTTTTTTCATGACCGTAAATTCATCGATTGTCAATTTTCCCGGTTTTAGTAAAATATTATCCGGGATGCCGACCTTGCCGATGTCATGAAGGGGCGTGGTGGTAACAAGTTCCTGTACATAAGCTTCGGTTAGAATCTCCATATATTTTTCTTTGGTTTTTAGATGATCACACAACAGTTTCATAATCCATTGGGTTCTGATGGTATGTTTGGAAGATTCAATATTTCGGACCTCCAGCAATCCTACCAGAGCCTGGATGGTAATATCCCGGGTAGCTGCCACTTCTCTGGTTTTTTTCAGAACCAGGGCATCCAGCCTTTTATTATCCTGCTCGATCATTTTCTGAATGCTTTTTAACTTAATATGGATATTGATTCGGATCAGCAAAGATTGAAGGTTCAACGGCTTTCTGATATAGTCGACAGCGCCCAACTCCAGACCTTTGACCTCATTGTCGATTTCATCATAATTGGTTAATATAATGGTTCGAATCTTTCGATATTCCGGATCTTTTGCCAACGCTTCAAGTACCTCGAAGCCATTCATATTGGGCATGTTCAAATCGAGAATTACCAGATCGATGTCCGGATTTTTTTTGATCTGTTCCATGGCTTCCAGTCCATCACAAGCAGTCAACGTGTTGTAATCCATCAACATGCTATTGATAATCAAACGGTCGGTGGTTGAATCATCCACAATCAATATCTTTGTACTCATTGTTCCCCCTAAAATCTTTTCTTTTTCTAATCTGATTGTTTTTTTAATCATTTTTTCATTTCATGGTTTAGGGTAATTTCAATATTTTTTTATGTTTATCTTTGTACTCAGTAATGTACAATATCTCCCTCAAATATACCCTATTGAAACACCTGAGTAAACAAAAAATAAAAAAAGTTTCAGAAATAAAACTTAATTCCGAAACTTTTTTGCTTACTCATTATTTTTTCTCAACGGCGTAACGCAGTACCGTTTTTAATTTGTCCGCGGCCGTTTTTCTCGCATCGGTCAGATAGATCTCCCGATGAGTTAACTGCGTTCTAATCAAACCGTGTTCCTTGCAGTATTCATCCATTTTATTAAAGCTTTCCGGCTCATCATCATAAGATCCAAGATGCAGCATTTGAACTGACAAGCCATCTGTAATTGTTTCAAAGCTTACCTTTTCAAGCAATGGATGGGGCTTTTTCTTTTTAACCAGATCCACGACTTCCGCAGCTAGTGCTTTTGTCACAAAGTCCGGCTGACGGATCATGATGCGATAAACAAAGTCATTTTTATCAAAGCTATTCTTTGCTTTGGCTTCATCACTGATATCCCAGATCCCTTCCAACGGGTAAATGCTGTAATCAAAGTATCCCTCGGGATTAATCCCCTTCTTAGGTAACATCTTAATGCCATAAGATAAGGAATACAAAACACCAATGGCTTCAGCAAAATTGTCGTCGTTGGGATTTCCTGCGCCATCCAGCACAAAGAAATTTAAACTGGGAACATCGATTAATTCGGGCTTGGCTTTTGGCAGATAAATTGATTTTTCCTGTTTTCGCCACTCATGTTTCATTATTTCCCTCCCTTTACTGAATTAATCGGTTAATTTATGGAAATGTAGAGATGGATTTCCGAATTTTCCATATCGCCGCCCGGTTGATATTCTTCAAAATCACTGCCGAATCTGCGATTCAGATCCATCCCCCATAGTTTGGTCCAGAAATCAGCGACCGCTTGCTGAGCATGTCCCTGCACAATGAATTTCGCGTATTTCCCCGATTCAATGGTCTTGACCACAACGCCATCCGGTAATGGTTCCAACGCGGATACCTCGCAACCAACTGTCACATCATAAGCATCACTGGCCCCATCATTATAGTTTGAATACAAGCCAATGCTGCAGTCGTTGACTTTATTGATGATCGACTGGTAAACGCCTTGCTCGTAAAATTTCTGCCATAAACCACCAATTATCTGGCCCATGTTCTCATCCTGATTGCTGGTTCGAGCGGTTAAACCAACCACTTTTTTTTCTTCTAATTCGACCACTTCGTAATTCATTAAATACACCTCATTTCATTTGATGTACTTAGTGTAACATGCATAAGTTGACAGCATTGTGTCAACTTATAAATATTTCCTCAGAACTTTTTCACATTTATTACGGATTTCATTTTTCAGCTCCGCAGGTTCCAAAACCTCTACCTGTTCACCAAAAGACATGATATAGCCATAAATCCAGTCGCTGAAAGGAATGCTGGTCTTAACGGTAAAGCTTCCGTCGCCATTGGCGAAGATGTCTGCTACCGGAAACTCATCATACAAACGGTAAGCCAACGGGGCATCAAATTTTAGTATGAGGTCGATCATTTTTCCGGTATAGTCTTCTTCACACCAGATATCTTTGGGGCTCTCCCGTTCAAAGGTTTCATCAACAGCGGAAATATTTTGAATCCGGGTTATTTTAAAAATACGGTAATCGCATTTTAATCGGCAGTATCCATAAAGATACCAGCTCTGGGACTTGAATAAAAGCTTTAGGGGTTCAATCATCCGGGATGACTTTTCTCCATAGGAGCTGAAATAATCAAAACTGAGCAGCGTTCTTTTCAGAATACTATTTTTAATAAGGGTGAACTTCTCCCGTTCCTTTTCATCACTGCCCCAGTGTGAAAAATCCACATCGATCCAGTTGGTATTATCTTTTTTAAAAAGCGTGGCCATCTTGTTTAAGACCGGATCTGCCATGCTTCCATTCAAGGCGTTCAGGCTTTGCAGTGCTGATAGAATTTCATTTTGCTCACGATCCGATAATATGGATTTGTTCAATACGAACTCCGGCAGTACACTGATTCCGCCTCCCTTGCCTTTGGTGGTGTAGATGGGGATGCCAGCCTGACTGAGAATTTCCATATCCCGATAGATGGTGCGCTTGGAGACTTCAAAATGTTCAGCTAAGGCTCTGGCGGTGACTGTCTTTTTATCCAATAGGATATAGACAATTTCAAATAGTCGGTTTATCTGCATTTTACCACCTGAATTTTCTCCTTTGATGAGTCATCACGTCTTCGGTCTTTCTGAAACAACCTTGTACATTACCGCCTGAATTTAAATCACCCAGT
>JAKLQL010000421.1 GCA_022013395.1 Acetobacterium sp. | reverse complement strand
GTTCGGCATTGGCCAGGGTCTGTTTGCGGATATAGTCTTCCGGGACCTGGTCAAAGTTACTTTTGGTTACCTCAATAAAATACCCAAAAATGCGATTATATTTCACTTTCAGGTTTTTTATTCTGGTGCGTTCCCGTTCCCGGCATTCCAGATCCCGGATCCAGTCCTGGCCTTTTCGGTAGCCTCCCGGAATTCATCAATTTCCGGATGATAACCGGTTTTAATGATATGGCCGTCTTTAAGCACCATTGGGGCATCGTCGTCAATGGATTTTTCAATGTGCTCCCAGATGTCACGCAGCAAATCGTCGGTGTCAAACAGAACCTTCAGTTTGTCTGAACCCAGCTGTTCCACAAAATCGGCAATTAGCGGCAGCGCTCCTAAAGATTGCTTCAAAGCCAGTAAATCCTTGGGATTAATGGTTCCAAAGGCCAGTTTTCCGCACAGCCGTTCCAGATCATAGACCCGGGTCATGATGCTTTTAAAACTGGGCAGATGGGCAGAGTTGCGGTAAAATGCTGCCACACTGTCTTGTCGTTCCAGAATACTTTCCGTGTTTAGCAGTGGTGCCTCGACCCAGCGCCGCAGGGTTCGCCCGCCCATGGCAGTGACGGTTTTATCCAGCACCCCCAGCAAGCTCCCTTTTTTTTCCAGGGTTCGCAGGGTTTGGGTCAGTTCCAGATTGCGTCGGGTGGATAAATCCAGCACCATGTAGTCTTTGCTGTTATAATAACGGATCGTTTTAATATGGGTCAGGGCCCGTTTCTGGGTTTCATCCAGATAGAGCAACAGTGCTCCGGCAGCCGCGATCGCATGATCTCGGCGCTCCAAATCCAGAGCGCCCAGAGCAAAAACCTTAAACTGATCAACGATTCGTTTGCTGCCATTTTTAACATTAAAATACTTTTCCGGATACAGACTGGCCAGAATTCCAAAACGGTTTTCAATCAGTCCCAGTGCCTGGGTATCTTTAAACATCGCCGGATTAAGGATTACCTCGGCTGGTAAGAGTCGGCCAATTTCATCGGACAACTGCGATAGCCATTGTTCCCGGGTTTTCGCTTCAATCTGAGTCACATAAAAATCGCCGGTGGATACATCCAGACTGGCAATACCAAGGCTATTATTTTCCAGAAAGAGCGCCATCAGATAATTATTCTTTTTCGATTCAAGTAATTTACCTTCGGAAATGGTTCCCGGTGAGATCACCCGGATAATTTCCCGACGGACGATCCCCTTGGCTTCCTTGGGGTCTTCCACCTGCTCGCAGATAGCGACCTTGTAGCCTTTTTCCACTAGTCGGGTGATATAATTCTGGGCGGCATGATGGGGTACCCCACACATCGGGGCCCGTTCTTCCAGACCGCAATCCCGGCCGGTTAAGGCAATTTCCAGCTCGCGTGAAGCGGTTAGCGCATCGTCAAAGAACATTTCATAGAAGTCACCGAGACGAAAGAAGAGGAGGGCATCGGGAACCTCCTCATGAATTTGCAGGTATTGGGTCATCATGGGTGTTAACTGCGCCATGGGTGTCCTCCTGTTCGATTTTTTCGCCATCCAGACTAAAGGTTTTGGCAGCGGTGATCTTGACCATCACCTGCTTGCCGATATCGGCTGGATCGCCGGGAAAATTGACCAGTTTGCTGGTGCGGGTTCGGCCAGCCAACCGTTCAGGATTGTTACGGCTGGTTTCTTCCACCAGCACTTCCACTATCTGGTCTAAATAGGTCTGATTAATATCGTGGCTGATCTGATGAAGCACTTCCAGGCAGCGGTTAATCCGGTCATGTTTGATCGCATCGGGAATTTGCTCGTCCATGGTGGCGGCCGGAGTACCGGTACGAATGGAGTATAAAAAGGTAAAGGCCGAGTCAAACTTGCACAGCTCAATCACTTTTAAGGTTTCCAAAAAATCTGCTTCGGTTTCGCCGGGAAAGCCGACGATAATATCGGTGGTAATAGCTACTCTAGGGATCTTATCCCGAGCCACCTTAACCCGATCCAGAATATCTTCCTGGGTATATTTCCGGTTCATCGCTTTTAAAACCTGGGTGCTACCGGATTGGATCGGCAGATGGATATAGTTGCAAACCTTGTCGCAGGCGGCAATGGCATCGATGACCTCATCGGTCAGATCCTTGGGATGGGATGTCATAAAGCGGATCCGTTTGAGGTTTTCGATGGTGTTCAGTTTTCTTAAAAGCTTGGCAAAACTGACCGCGTCGCCCAGATCATTGCCGTAGGAATTGACGTTCTGTCCTAATAAAGTTACTTCCACACAGCCGTCGGCCACGAGCGCTTTCACTTCCTCGGCAATTTTATCCGGTTGGCGACTGACTTCCCGGCCTCTGGTATAGGGTACAATACAGTAGGTACAGAAATTGTTGCAGCCATTCATTATCGTCACAAATCCTTTAAAGGGATACTTGCGATCGACTGGTAAGTCTTCCACAATGGTGTCAGAATCCTCCCAGACTTCGACCAGCCGTTTGCCGTTGACCATGTAGTTATTAAGTAATTCTGGAAACTGGTGAAGATTATGGGTACCAAAAACCAGATCCACTTGGGGATATTTGGTAACGATCTGATTGACAATTTCCGGTTGCTGCATCATACAGCCGCAGACCGCCAAAATTAAATCGGGATTGGTTTTTTTAACTGTTTTATAGGCACCGATATTGCCGAAAACCCGTTCATCGGCATTTTCCCGAACCGAGCAGGTATTGAGAATAACCAAGCCGGCTTTGGTGACGTCTTGCTCTTCCACATAGCCCAGGGCTTTTAACATCCCGGATATTTTTTCCGAGTCGTTTTCGTTCATTTGGCATCCGAAGGTGAAAATTCGAAATGTTTTTGATAGATTATTGATGATTCTTTTAGCGTTTTTTTTCTTGCTCATGCTATTTTGTTTCTCCTAAGATCTGACTAAATTTATTAAAGGTTGTTCTTATTTATGTTTGCATTATTTATGTTAAATGCAGAATCAGTTTTATTATTTAAACGCAAAACTCATCCTCATTGGGCACATAGTGATTGTAATCAATGGTGATGACCGCGTGGTAGGTCGGATTAATTCTGTAAATTTCATTGGATATCATAATGGTCAGCTCTTCATCACTCCACTCCACATCAAAGGGAACACCCACATCAAAAATCAGCTTGGAGTGGTCGAATCCCCAAACCACCCGAAAATCATGGATGTGAAGATCCGGTGAAATTGATGCAACGGTCTGTTTTGTCTTTTCTTTTAACTCGTTGGTTTTTTCATCATTGGTAATAACCGGATCGAGATGAATAATCAGATGGATATCCAGGTCTTTGAGGAAATCCCGTTCAATCTTATCGATGACACTGTGACTGATCAGGCAGTTTAATTCTGCCGGTACCTCACAGTGAACCGAGGCATAGGTTTTAGTTTCACCGTAGGTATGGATCATTAAATCGTGAAGTCCGATGATATGTTCATAGCCAAGAATTTTCTTATAGATCTGATCGACCAGTTCGTTGGATGGCGCGGTTCCCAGCAATGGACTGATTGTTTCACGAACCAGATTGATGCCGCTGATGATGATAAAGACGGCAACTACCACACCCATGTAACCATCCAAATCAAATCCGGTCAAGTAGGTAAAAATGGTCGCCACCAGCACGGCCGAGGTCGCGATGATATCGTTGCGGCTGTCAATGGAGGTTGCCAGCAGTGTCAGTGAATTAATGGTTTTGCCGATTTTTCGATAAAACAAACATTGCCAGAGCTTGATTAAAATCGCAATGATCAAAACCACCACTGTAATCATGCTGAACTGGGGTAATTCGGGATGAAGTATTTTTTCAAAGGAACTCTGAATTAACTGCAGCCCCAGAAACAGAATAATAAACGAAACGACCAGACCCGAAATATACTCCATTCGCTGGTGACCAAAGGGATGATCGGCATCCGCAGGTTTCCCGGAAAGCTTAAAGCCCAGCAAGGTAACCAGGGACGAGCCAGAATCAGATAGATTATTAACCGCATCGGCAGTGATGGAAATGCTGTTAAATAATAAGCCCACTGTAATTTTGATGATAAAAAGAAGTAAATTTGATATAATTCCCATGACACTGGCAAATTTCCCGTAGTTCTCACGAACCCTTGAATTGCCGGTATTTTCATAATTAGTGATTAACTTTTTAATTATTATATTTGTCACAATCGCATACCTCTCTCAGAATGATAAGCTCATGCTACCATTGTTCCAAAAACTGGAATATCTAGTAATTATAACCTAAAAAGCTTAAAACTCAAAATAAACAGCAAAAAATCCTGGCTTAACCAGGATTTTTCGTCTGAAAATTATTTTAAAACATATTTTAATGATTCGATAATACTATGCGCTGTCAGCGTGCTTTGTCCAAAATGTTCGGCATAATAATCCCCAGCTTTGCCATGATAATAAACACCCGCTCGGGCAGCTTCAAACAAATCGACATTCTGGCCGGCAATCCCAGCAATCATTCCCGCCAGCACATCACCGCTGCCTCCGGTTGCCATCCCGGGATTTCCGGTGGAATTAAACCAAATCTCACCATTGGTCCCAAAAATCATCGTTCGATAACCTTTTAATACCACGACAACCTGATACTCCATGGCAAATTTTTGCCCATATCCGATCGGATCTTTTAAAATATCCTCTCTCGGTACATCAATCAATTTGGAGAACTCAGCAAAATGAGGTGTGATGACAACCGGCGTTTTTGATTCTTTTAGCGAATCAACCACTACTGCTAAATGGTGAATGCCATCGGCATCAATAACGACCGGCAGGCTGCCTTCCAGTAAATGCTCCAGGATAAAGCTATAATTCTTGGCCCGACCAATTCCCGGTCCAATCAGAATAACTTTTTTGCGGTCGTTTTTGATATCATCTGAAGTAATATTGCAATCATACGTTTTGATTAACGCTTCCGCCGGTGCCCGGGCAACAACTGGAATGTAAATGTCGTGGGGAACGTAACAAGTAACTAACCCACCCCCACTTTTTAACGCCCCTTCAATGGACAATATTCCGGCTCCACTCATGCCCTTAGAACCGGCAATAACAACCACAGAACCGTAATCATATTTATGGGTATTTTTCTTGCGTTTCTTAGGAAATTTCAAGTCTGTTTCCTGAGTATAATATTTTTCATTGGGGATGCTGTTTTCATCAATACCAATATCAACCAGAACCGTATCGCCGGTATAATCAGGTCCATCATTAAGTAAGCAGCCT
>JAKLQL010000047.1 GCA_022013395.1 Acetobacterium sp. | reverse complement strand
GTTCTTAAGGCTTTTCTTAAGACATCTTTGATCCGCTCCTCTTTATGGTTAGGAATCGGAATCACCTCATCCAGAGCATCAATGATGATTCGGATTTTATCTTCTTTACTCATTTTCATTTTATTGATTCCTTCCTCATTTTATCTAATATTGCTTAGCATTAAATAATATTATAACCACTTATGCATCTATTACACAATTAAAATGTCAGAATTATGTCGCTTCTGATTATTTAAGTCTGGCCACACCGGAATCCACCGCCGCCTGATAAACTGCTTCAGCCACCGCTTTTCCAACCCGGGGGTCAAAGGCCGGCACGATAATATAATCGGCAGTGACCTCCTCATCCTTAATTAAACCTGCGATTGCTTTTGCTGCGGCAACCTTCATCGCTTCATTGATGTCACTGGCTCGAGCATCCAAAGCGCCTCTAAAAATACCCGGGAATGCCAACACGTTATTAATCTGGTTGGGATAGTCTGATCGTCCTGTTCCCACAACCATAGCGCCAGCTTGAATTGCCAGTTGGGGATCAATTTCCGGATCGGGATTGGCCATCGGTAAGACAATGGCGTTTTCAGCCATTGTTTTAACCATTTCAGACGTGACAATGCCTGGCGCTGAAACCCCAATAAAAACATCAGCACCGTTTATGGCATCGGCAAGGGTTCCTTTTTTGTGATGCTTATTGGTCATATCGGCGATTTCCTGATGCACCCAGTTACTGTATTTTTCGTCTTTTGAGAGAATACCCTTGCTGCTACAGGCAATAATATCCTTGACCCCCACATTTAGCAACATCTTAATGATGGCTGATCCGGCAGCTCCGGCGCCGCTCATGGCAACTGTCACCTGATCCCATTTTTTACCGACCACCTTTAAGGCATTCATCAAAGCAGCCGTCACCACCACCGCCGTGCCATGCTGATCATCATGAAAAACCGGGATATCCAGTTCCTTTTTTAATCGTCTTTCAATCTCCGCACATCGCGGTGAGGAAATATCTTCCAGATTGATCCCGCCAAATACCGGTTCAATCATTTTTACCGTATTGATGATGACTTCCACATCTTTGGATGGTATACAGATTGGGAAAGCATCCACACCGCCGAATTCCTTGAACAAAACGGCCTTCCCTTCCATTACCGGAAGAGCAGCTTCTGGGCCAATATCGCCCAGTCCCAACACGGCCGAACCGTCGGTGACTACGGCTACCATATTCCCCTTACCAGTGTACTTATAGACATCTTCCTTATTTTTATGGATCATTCGGCAGGGCTCCGCCACACCCGGCGTATAGGCCACCGACAGATCATATTTGGTTTTAACCGGAACTTTGCTGTCAATACTCAGCTTGCCTTTCCATTCTTCATGCAATTTTAATGCTTCTTCTTGAATTCCCATTGGGTTCTCCTCTTTAAAAATCTTATTAAATAACTTAATTCGCTATCATAACCGAATCAGTTTTTGGATCACTATTATATAGTATAGCATATTGGCAAACGGTTTAAACAAATCACTTAGTGATAACCTTATCATTTTTATAAAGACCACTTACTTTCTTATTCTACCTCTTAGACATAAACAAACATCATTACTGATCCCCTTATAGTATCCGTATATGGCGTTCAATTTCCTGTCAACTTCCGCCTTTTTATAAGCTTAAAATTAAATTGTTTAATATCTTTGAATTTTAAAACTGGCATAGTTAAATTAGTAATTTAAAGGATTTCAAAAGTTCCAATGTTTATAATTATTAATAAGACAAAAAAACATTTCTCAATCGACTATTTTAATCTAAAATTCTAATAAAGGTGTTGTAAATGAATGCATTTTTAGTCTTCATTATCTTAATGGTGATACTCATATCAGTTGGCTTATATTTTTCGTCAAAATCACATTATGTCTTCCCTGAATGTGGCGCAAGTTTTAAACTTGGTTTCTTTAAAGATTTTTTTTGTTTTCGTATATTAGCTCAACGCCTAACCAAATGCCCCAACTGTGGAGAAATTATGTTGCCACATGTAGAACGTGATTAACAACAACGCTCATCTTAAAAGCAGCACCTTATTTTGAGGTAAACGCAATAAAAAAAGGGACAGCAATTTAAAAATGCTGTCCCTCTTTATATTTTTTGAATTAACGTCATTTGTGGTCAATAAGGACAATTTACAAAATTACGGCCTTACTCCCACTCGATCGTCGAAGGTGGCTTGCTGGTAATGTCATAGACAATCCGGCTGACATGCTTTACCTCATTAGATGATATGAAAATGGCTCTGTTATACTATTTCAAAATTAGGAATTCCGGTATTAGCTACAAAGTAACGCCAATAACTGGTTACGTTTTAATCATCATAACATGAATTTAAGATATGCGATTGATAAAAAGTTTTTCGACAAATAGTTGAATAAATGTAACTATATATAACTACAATCCACCCTTGAGATTACCCATCAATCGACACATTTATTACCACAATTATTAGGATTTGTCAGTAAAAATTTATTAC
>JAKLQL010000420.1 GCA_022013395.1 Acetobacterium sp. | reverse complement strand
ACCGTAATTCAAACCAATTTATTGGTGGATGATAAAACCGGAATTTGGATGATTACCATGTATACCCTTGCTTATGCCGCCAGTATTCCGGTAATGGGAAAATTGGCCGATCGCTTCGGTAGAAAATACATTTATCTTTTGAGTATCTTTCTTTTTGGATTGGGTTCATTATTTTGTGGTTTGTCACAGAATTTTGAAAGTTTTCCAATGCTATTGGTGGCCAGAGCGGTTCAGGCGATTGGCGGTGGTGGCATTGTGCCAGTGGCAACCGCTGAGTTTGGGACAACCTTCCCCAAAGAAAAGCGGGGGATGGCGCTTGGCTTAGTCGGCGGTGTCTACGGGATTGCCAATATTTTTGGCGCTTCAGCCGGCAGTGCCATTCTCGATCTGGCTGGAACAGCCAATTGGCAGTACATTTTTTATATCAATGTCCCGATCACCATTTTTATTTTGGTGGCAGGACTGATTTGCTTGCCCAATACCCGAGTCGAAAATGTTAAAAAAATCGATATTGGCGGCATCACCATTGTCACCATTATGGTGCTTTGTGTCCTCTATGGGTTGAAGAACATTGACTTTTTTGACTTTACCAATACCTTTCTGAGTACCTCAGTCTATCCTTTCCTGATCTTTTTCACGCTGATGCTTCCGGTTTTTATTCTGGTTGAGAAAAAGGCCGAAGATCCAGTTATTAATTTATCCTATTTTAAAAATAGAAATATCTTAATCACCCTGGTTTTGTCATTTATTACCGGGGTGGTCATTATGGGGATGATTTTTGTGCCCCAGTTCTGTGAGAATGCCATGAAAATAGCAACTGGAAAAGGCGGCTATTATGTCATTATCCTGGGTCTTTTTGCTGGTGTCGGAGCACCGTTTTCCGGTAAGCTCATCGATAAGTTCGGCGTAAAAATTACCCTCGGATTTGGTTTTCTGGTGTCCGTCATCGGTTCGCTTTTTCTGATTTTTGTGACGACGAATTATCCCAGTACTCTGACAGTAGTGATCAGTTTGATATTAATGGGGCTGGGGATTGGCTTTACCATGGGCACCCCGATCAATTATATGATGCTGGACAATACCAAAGTAGAGGAGTCTAATTCAGCCCTGGCAACCGTCTCGCTGATCCGATCCATCGGAACGGCGGTGGCACCGGCGATTATGGTTGGTTTTATTGCCCACGCCGGTCTATCGGTGCAGACCAATGTCATGAATCTGCTGCCAACCGAAGTGAATGTCCCGACCCTGCCGTACGCCCAGGAGCTGACGGATGAATTTAATCAATTAAAAGGTAATGAAGCCATTGGCGATAAACTGGCGACTGTCACCTTCCCGGATTTAACTGCCAATAAGACCATTGAAATCAATATGAACACAGACAGTGGCAATGAGGTGCCTGAGGACCTGGTGGCGATGATGAAGGAGTCAGATGTGACGACCATCACAGAAAATAGCAAAATATTTGCCGAGCGGATGTTTGCGATTATGACGCCGGAGCCCATCACCGAGATCAATAGTGGTATCGACAGCGGTATCAATGGGTTGAATACCGGTATGTCTCAATTGGATGGTAGCATCGCCGAACTCCGAGCGGCCTATGATGGCATTGGCGAGGGCATTGCCGGTATGGAATCGGCCATTACTTCCCAGCAAGAAGCCCTTTCTCAGCTTGAAAGTCTGCGCGTGACGATGGCGGATATGATGGCGGAGGCAGCGGCACAAATGGCAACCGCGACACCGGCAACCGGGATGCCAGCCGGCGTAACGGGGCCTCCGGCATCAGTTTCCTCAGCCATGGGCGCTGGCACCGTGGATGTTGTCAGTATGATTCCGGAAAGCGTTCGAAGCCAGCTGCCCCAATCAGTTCTGGATGAGCTCAGTGATGTCAAAAGTATTGATGATCTGGATGTGAAGATCGGGGCACTGGAAAGTGCCATTGCAACTTTGTCAGATCAGGTCGATTCAGCCCGAGCAAGTCAGGCTCAGATGCAGGTGGCCATTGATTCAATGGCAGATGTAAAAAATCAGTTAACTAATATGGTTAATCAGATGACAATCATGAAAAATGCCGTACCGGGAGCCTTTGAAACCGCAAAAAATGATTATTTGGCGGCGATTGACAGCCACAGTACAGCAATTGAAGATGAATTCCAGAGAACTCTGAACAATGGCTTCAAGCAAGTGTATATGACGGTAGCCATCGCATCAACGTTAGCATTGATTATCCTGGCGTTTTATAAAAAACCGTCCGTGCTCGAAATATCTTAACGGTAGCCATCCCGTACCATATCAAAGGTACTAAATAATTCGTTTTCATTGACTAGAACTGACCTACAAACTATGGAACAATAAAGAAGATTATGCTATAATAATAAAGTTAAAGTCATTGGATATCGTATAAAAAACACTTCCTGATCAGTAACACCAATCTGGAAGTGTTTTTAATTGGAAAAAATTTGAAATGGAGAATAAATGAGTATTTTAAATGTCGAAAATCTTTCTCATGGTTTTGGTGATCGGGCGATCTATAATCAGGTATCGTTTCGGTTATTAAAGGGAGAGCATATCGGTTTAATTGGACCAAATGGAGAAGGTAAGTCAACCTTTATGAATATTGTTACCGGCAAGCTGATGCCGGATGAGGGTAAGGTTGAATGGGCTAAAAATGTCCGGATCGGCTACCTGGATCAGCATGCGGTTTTACAGCCGGGAATGACTGTCCGGGATGTGCTGACCTCGGCCTTCGATTTTTTGTTGGATATTGAAAGTCGGATTGGTTTTCTCTATGAAAAAATGGGTGAGGATAGTCCTGAAGAAATGGAAAAGAGCCTGGAAGAAGTGGGCGATCTCCAGGAATTGTTGGAGTTTCACGATTTCTATCTAGTCGATTCAAAGGTGGATGAGGTGGGAAACGCATTAGGTCTCAACGACATCGGCATGGATAAAGATATCATCGAGCTCAGCGGTGGCCAACGAACTAAGGTGCTGTTGGGGAAATTACTGCTGGAAAAACCCGATATCCTGCTCTTGGATGAGCCCACCAACTATCTAGATGAACAGCATATTGACTGGTTAAGGCGCTATCTCAACGACTATGAAAATGCCTTCATTCTGATTTCTCATGATCTGCCCTTTGTTAATTCAGTCATTAATCTTATTTATCATATGGATAACCAGAAACTGACTCGATATGTAGGGGATTATGCAAAATTCCAGGAAGTGCTGGAAGCAAAAAAAGTCCAGGAACAGGCTGCATACAATAAACAGCAAAATGAAATTGCTGATTTAAAAGATTTTGT
>JAKLQL010000419.1 GCA_022013395.1 Acetobacterium sp. | reverse complement strand
TCCTGGTGTTTAATCGGAACAACGGTTTGCCTGGTCCAAATCTTATTCTGATGCCGGTCAAAACTTACGCCAATTATTTCTTTTGATGTTACCCCTAAATCAAAGGAACGAAATACCGCCGGTTCATTCTCCCGATAGATAATATCACCCAGAAATGAGTCGACATAGATCGATTGTCTTTTTTTATAGGATTCTGCCACAACAACGGCCAGGTCAGCATCGTGGACCTTGATATCAATAAAGGTCTCACCATCAAAGCCCTCATTAAAATAAGGAAGAATCTTGGCCACATCGATAATTGTTTCGATTTCGTCATTATTTAACAGGGTATACTCTTTGCATTTTTCAATTATAAACTCCTGGTCACAGGTATAAATCATTTTATTCGCCTTTATTTGCTTTTAATAGCAGCATTTCGCTGATCACCCGCAACGAACAGCTTTTTTCCATACTGAGGGATCTCATTTTTTGATAGGCCGTGTTTTCATCCAGACCCTCACTTTGCATTAAAAAGCCTTTAGCTTTCTCAATTATTTTACGTTCTTCCAGTCGTTTGGTCACTTCATCGAGTTTGAATTCAGTATCTTTTGTCTCCAAAGCTTTCGCATAGGCAATTTTCAGTGCCGGTATCAGACCTTTCTCATCGATAGGTTTGACGATGTAACCAAACACACCAACATTTTTGGCGCCTTCAATAAATACATCATCTGAATAGGCTGTCAACAAAACCACACATTTGCTCAGTTCATCCCTGCGAATGATCCGGGCGGCGCTGATTCCATCCAAATTAGGCATATTGATATCCATCAGGACCATATCCGGTTGAAATGTTTTGCATAAATTGATGGCATCAAAACCATCTTTACCTTCACCAAGAACTTCAAATCCAGCATCTTCCAAAATACCCTTTATATCCATGCGTGTTACTGGTTCATCTTCTACAACGATAATTCTCATACCCAACCTCAACTCCACTCAAGAAATTTACGCAACTCCTTGATATTTTGATTTTTTAGTGATGAAATTTTAAATATCTCATTTACCCCAGATTGCTTCAATGAATCTTCTGCATAATCATCCGTTTCGCCGTCCTCGATTAAGTCCGTTTTTGTCACAATTCCAATGATCTGTTTGGTAAACATTCTGGCAAACCCCGGCGGAAATACATTGCGTCTGCTTTTACAATCCATTACCAGGGCAACAACGTCAGCCTCAATGGAGGTAACATGCAGGGCTGAATAATAGCCGCGATTCTCCAGATATTCACCTGGGGTATCAATGACATTCTGATGAAATTCAACAACCTGGGTTTTATCATCATCAATATTACAGTATTCCAACCGTTGGTAAAGGGTTGTCTTACCACTGCCCGAGGCTCCAATAAACATCACTTTTTTCATTTTCTTAGCCTACGACCGAGTAACTGTTGGTATTGACATTCCCTGTAACATTGATAAGGTCTGCAGAACTTCGCTGATTGATGCTTCCACCGATGCGACATCACCTTCGATTACAAGCGAACCATTAAAACGATCGACGTAACCGATTTCAACGTCTCCGGATTTCACCGCCACGTCCGCTGCAATAATCGCTGCTTCACTGGGTGTGATCGTTAAGATTCCAATCGAATTACGATTGTCCTCTAATCCTAATTTTTTATAAATGCTATTATCAGGATTCACAATAATGTGCGCTAAGGTAACTTGTTTCC
>JAKLQL010000046.1 GCA_022013395.1 Acetobacterium sp. | reverse complement strand
AATTGCCCGGCCAATTCCCAGGATGACGCCAGTCATAATTCCAGACCGGCCAGCTGGCAAGACTACCCTAAATATCGTTTGAACTTTAGATGCCCCCAATGCATACGATCCCTCGCGATATTCTTTGGGAACAGCCGCAATGGATGTTTCTGCAATACTGACGACGGTTGGTAAAATCATAATTGCCAAAACAAAAACCGTTGCCAACAGTGACTCGCCTTGAGCAAAGGGTGATATTTTTAACACGTATGGAACAATGATTCCCAATCCAAAAATACCATATAAAACGGATGGAATTCCTGCCAATAACTCAACCGCAAAGCGAATTGCTTTGCCGATTCGTGAACTTGCCATTTCTGAAATAAACACGGCCGTCAGAATGGCAATGGGAACGCCAATCAAAATAGCTCCGAAGGTTGCAAAAACCGAACCAACGATCATGTAGAAAATTCCATATAAATTTGAATCCGGCCGCCATTCGACGCCGCTCAAAAAATTCCAGAGTGGATAGCTATTTGTTACAAATGGTGCCAGCCCATTATAAAAAACAAAAAATGTGATGGCTAAAACACTTAAAACGGCTACTGAAGCACAGATGAGAAAAATGATTTCGACTATTTTTTCTTTTCTTTTTTTACGTTTTATCGCTTCCAAAAAAAGCTCCTTTTTATACCTTCCTATTCATATTTAACCGTGAAGGTAAATTTCCCAAAAATAGGCCCCCCGAAGGGGGCCTGGTTCTGTTTTCTTTAAATTACTTCGTTACTGTGATTCCGCCTTCATCGGTAACAATTTTTTGACCGTCAGCACTCATCAGGAAGTCAAGGAAAGCCAAGGTTGCTTCGTCAGCTTTGGTTTTGTCATAAATAGCCAGGAAAGGTCTTGATAATGCATAGCTCTTATTTAGAACATTGTCAACACTTGCTTTAACACCATCAACATTAACTGCTGTTACTGTTTTATCAACAAAGGTCAATGAAACATAACCAATTGCATTGGCATTTCCTGCTATGGTTGTCTGAACATTTCCGTTACCTTCTTTAACAGTCGCATCAGCCTTTAATTTTCCGCTGAATCCGAGTAGTTCTTCAATGGCAGTTCTGGTACCTGAACCATCTTCACGAGAAACAACGACAATCGGCGCATCTGCTCCGCCAACTTCACTCCAATTGGTAACTGCACCAGTGAAAATTGATGTTAATTGCGCTTTGGTAAGATTGGTCACTTTGTTTGCTGGGTTAACAATTAATGCAATGCCATCATAAGCAAAGACAAGTTCTGTTAAATTTCCTTTTTCTTCGGCTTTTAGATCTCTGGATGAACAACCAAATGAATAGGTGCCTGCGGTAGCTCCTTTGATACCATCTGAAGAGCCAGTACCACTGTAGGTAAATTTAACATCTGGGTTTAAGGCCGTAAACTCTGAACCGGCTGCATCGATAATCTTTTGAACCGATGTTGATCCACCACCATTGATCTCACCTGAAATCTTAGCTGCCGTCTTTGTCGATCCTGATGAACTACATCCTGCGAAGGTCATCACAGTTGCACCAACCAGCAGCGCTACTAATACATTTTTAAAACTTTTAGACATTTTTTTCTCCTTTAAATTTCCTTAATTTTCGTTGTTTGCATGGTTATCTTACCAAATAAAAAACCACAAAAGGTTTTGAGGAGGTAAAGAGATTGTTAAGAATGCGTTAAATCAGATTGTCTTTTCGACAAGTTGAATTTAAATAGAACTGAATTTTAAAAAACAGGATTCCGATTTAGCAGAATCCTGTTTTTATAAATTAAAATCTTATTATTTTAGTCGAAAATCTCCCGGACTAAAGCCTCAAATTCCCGATACATCGGCAAGTTATTTAGCGGTTTCAGGGCATCCAGAACACCTTTGTAATACCAGGCCTGTTTTTCCTTGCCTCTGACAAAAATATCCCAGACATCATCGCCGATTTTGGCGTAATCTGCTTTCACACTTCTCAGGTTGGCCAGCTTATCAGCGCAAGCCAACAGTTGCATATCCCGGGTTGCTTCGTTCTTGAGAAAATCGATCGTGTTCTGTTTGCGCTTTTCCCAGGGTAACAGTTTATTTTCGGAATCGGAAGCGACCAGATCAGCCACCACATCTCCGAATTCTTTACGAATGGTTTCCAGACTGGTGTCCGTATCTTCTACGGTATCGTGAAGGAGACCCGCACAGATAAGGGCTTCGTTTTGCTCCAGATCGACGGCTTCTCCCAGAATTTTTGCGACCTCAAAGGGGTGCGTAATATAGGGCAGCTGTGATCCTTTCCTGAAATGTCCAGTATGGGCTTTGGCTGAGAATTCAATGGCTTTTGGAATTGACATAGGACCCTCCTTCGTTAGTTATTTAAGATGACTGTGTTTATGTAATATTTTATCATAAACCACCTGCATATGGGGTTCACTGACATAGTCTGGCAATTGTCTGATGGGAATCCATTTGACACCGCTGTTTTCGTCTGGCTTAATGGTGAGGACTTCACACTCTGATGCCTGCAACAGATAAGCTACTGATAAATGCAAATGGGCGGAAACAGTCTGATTATTTTTAATATGACCAAAAACCGGTAAAATATCCAATGACACAATTTTTTGATCATAAACGGTCACTTTTTTTAGCCCGGTTTCTTCCTTGGCTTCTTTAATTGCTACTTGAAGCAAATCTGCTTCTCCGTCGGCATGACCACCAGTCCATGACCAGGAATTGTAGATGTTATGGTAGACCATTAACAGTTTATCTTTTGAGTCATTCAAAATCAAGGCTGAACTTGTCAGATGGGCAATTTTATTTTCCCGCAGCAGGACATTCTCCTGATAATTTTTGATAAAGGCCAGGATAGTCTGCTGATCATCCTGCTCCTGCTTAGATTCCGGCTTGAATTGTGAGATGGCCGTCAAGTAATTCATAAGTCACCCCTGAATTTTAGTAAAATCGCCGAATCGGTTTCTTCCGGGCGACCGTTACCGGTTTATCCTCAGCTAGTGTCACTTTTCGGGGACGTCCTTTGATGTTTCGGGTTTGGAGTTCTTTTAAAACCTGTTCGCCTTTATTATTTAAAATTTCCACAAAAGTTGACACATCCAGGATCGTGATCACACCAATATCCGCCGCTGTCATCCCTTCCAGATTACAAAGGGTTCCGACAATGTCCACCGGCCGCATCTTGGTTTTTTTACCGGCATTGATGTGAATCTTCATAATTTCTTTCGTCAGATCATGGGCCTTGTCCTGCTTTTCTTCCGGCTTTTCCTGAAGTTTTTCCATAAAAGCGGGTTTTAATGCATGTACTGTCGCCAGAGTGGGACATTCCATTTCAACGATTTCTTTATCGGTATAGTTTTCGATATCGCGAAACAATCGGTTTTCTTTTGAGGAAACCAGGATGATCGCCTTACCGGTTGTTCCCCGGCGGCCGGTTCGCCTAATTCGATGGACATAGGTCTCCTTTTCCCAGGGGACATCAAAGTTAATGACCAGAGAAATTTCATGGACGTCAATGCCACGGGCAGCTACATCGGTGGCAATCAGATATCGGAACGCGCCTTTTTTAAAGCGCTGCATTACCAGAGTACGGTCATCCTGCTCCATTCCGCCGTGAATCTTTTCACAAGCCTTATTGTCTTTTCCGAGCAGATTATAAATGGCATTCACCATTTCCTGGGTATTGCAGAAAATAATACAGCTGTCGGGGTTTTCCACCACCAGCACATCTCTTAATACATCCAGTTTATCGTCATTGCCGGTTTTATAAACGATTTGTTCGATGGCATCGGTTCGTTTCACCTCAGCCTCAATCTCAATGACCTGAGGATCATTCATGTATTTCTTTGATAGTTTTTGAATTTCGTTTTCTAATGTAGCCGAAAATAACATGGTCACCCGGTCTTTCGGCAATTCATTAATGATTTCCTCAACCTGATCAATAAAGCCCATGTTTAACATTTCATCGGCCTCATCGATAACCAGATATTTAATTTCATCGGTAATAAAGGTTCCTCGCTCGATATGATCCATGACTCGACCAGGCGTTCCAACCACCACATGGGTTTTCTGTTTTAGTTCTTTTTCCTGTCGTCGGATCGGTGATTTTCCATAAAGTGCCGACACTTTCACCCGCTTGAATCGACCGATGTTAAAAATGTCTTCATGAACCTGCAGCGCCAGTTCCTGGGTAGGCGTCAGCACCAGTGCTTGAGGCTTATTTTCTTCCCAATCCAGCAGTTCGCAGATGGGGATCCCAAAAGCAGCGGTTTTTCCACTGCCGGTTTGAGCCTTGCAGAGGATATCTTTTTTTTCCAGGGCAATCGGAATCACGGCTTCCTGAACCTTGGTGGGGGTCTCAAAATTTAATTTTTCGATGGCTTTTAATAGCTCATCACTGAGTTTATATTGGTTAAATTGGTTATTTGTCATTATTTATTTTCTACTTTCTGGTTAAATTATTTGTTTAATTGTATCATACTACACTATTCTTATTATTTACCTGCTTATTTTTCCAATCGCATGCCTGCTCCCGATAAAATAGCTGAAACGTCGTCATCGGAAAGATTCAGATCAAACCACTGCTTGTAATAATCCCGGGTGGTTTTCGCCAAATCGATGTCGGTAAATTGCTCCGGATAAAAATGCATGGCAATAAAAAGCGCCGCCATATGTGGTTCCATGGATCCGGGATGACACCATCTGGTTACCCCAACCGGAAGGGTAGTGACCTGCTGCCTGGCAACCGCTCCCAGGCCGGACCATTTGGGGTCACTCAGCATGTATTTTGTGGCATTGATATCGTTGGCGATGATGGCATCAGGATTCCAGACGTAAATCTGTTCCAGTGTTGTCATGGTTTTTTCCGCATCGGTAATCAAACTTCCACCCTGGGTCGACACATTGATGACTCCCGCCACAGCAGTGATCTGACTACAGAGATCCCCATCAAGGTCTGTTCGGGCCGCTTCATTAACAGCATGGTAAACCCGAACCCGGGATGTCTCGGGAATCAGACTGACCCGCGCGGTTACCAGATCCAGCGTTTTCTGGACATAGGCATTATAACCGGCTGCCTTTTCCTGCTGGTTAAAAATCGCTCCAGTTACGGTAACTGCTTTTTTCAGTCCGTCCAAACTGGCATAATCCACCACCACCCAGGGGATCCCGGCTTTATCAAGTTTTTCAATTTCGCCTTGATTTTCAGCGGTGCTTTGTCGGATTAACACCAGATCTGTATCAGTTGCCAGCAGTTCTTCAATATTAATGGCGCCATCCTGAAACGGCACTGATAAGGAATCAAGATTCGGGAGTTTGTAAGCCATCAGCACATCACGCTTAATGCCATTGGGGATCCCGACAATTTTATCCTCTTCGTCCAACATGGTCACCATATGAGCAGTAGAGGCATAAAGACACGCCACCCGCTGGGGATTTTCCGGAATCACCACTTCCCGATCCAGGCAATCGACAATGGTTTTTGTCGGTACCGCCGAGACTGAAGCCTGTGATTGACACCCCGGCAACAGTAGCATCACCAGAACAGCAAGCAGCAGTATTCCCAGACTTGTTTTTCGATTCATTTTCATAGCATACCACCTATCGGATATTTTTTAAGGGAACAATAAATCGCTGGTTGATGCCGTCTTCATCGGTTGTGCCAATAGATGACATAATTTTAAAAACATCTTTTAAATTGTCCTTGGTCAGCACCTCCGCTGGCGTTCCAACGGCTTTAAAGCAGCCCTGATTCATCAGCGCGACCCGGATTTTAACCCCTTCATTTTCAAGATAAAAGGCCTGGTTCAAAAAATGCGTGGCCATAATAATCGTAAGTCCTTTTTCTTTCACCAGCCAGGTAATAATTTCCATGACCATCAGCTCATGGCGAAAGTCCAGATGGGCGGTGGGTTCATCCATAATCAGAATTTGTGCTTCCTGGGTTAAAGCTCTGGCAATCAGCACCAATTGCAGCTCCCCGCCGCTTAACTCGGTATATAAGCGTTCTTCGAAGCCTTTGAGTCCTACCTGTTCCAGACTTTCTACGGCCCGAGAACGCTCCGAGTGATTGGGGGAGGCAAACATTTTGGTGGCATAGGTTCGGCCCATGATCACAATATCAAGTACCGTATAGGGAAAGGTTTTGGTATGGCTTTGAGGGACATAGGCGATGTTCTGGGCAAACTCTTT
>JAKLQL010000418.1 GCA_022013395.1 Acetobacterium sp. | reverse complement strand
GAATTGCTCGATGATTTCCCCTCTCACTATGCGGCACACGCCAAGCGCGAACAGCGTTGGGTGCGCGGCGATTGGCAAATCGTTTCATGGCTTTTTCCATCCGTACCAGCCCGAAATGGCACGCGACAACGGAATCCCTTGCCGCTGTTGGAACGCTGGAAAATTTTTGATAATATGAGACGAAGCCTGCTGGCACCGGCGCTGATGCTCTTTACCTTTTTAAGCTTTACGATCCTCCCGTTAAGTATTTATTTCTGGCTAGGGGTTTTTATGGTCACTCTGCTGACGCCTTTAATCATGACCGGCATTGGCTATCTCACTGCCATTGGCCATAAAACTGGACGAATCAGGCATTATACCCCGATCATGCGCGGTCTGAAAGCCGTCTTTCTGCAATTTCTGCTGACCTTGGTTTTTTTCGCCGATCATGCCTGGCAGATGATTCATGCCATTTCCGTCACCCTGGTACGGGTGTTCATTACCCAAAAAAACCTGCTGCTCTGGGTCACCTCGGATGATCTTGAAAAATTTCAGAAAAACTCGTTAATCAGCTATGTCTTCAGCCTGAAATCATCCCTTTTTCAGGCCGCCTTACTGGTTCTGCTGACCCTGATCTGCCAACCTGAATCCATCGGCCTGGCCATCATTTTTGCGTTGGTCTGGGCAACCGCCCCGGTGATCGCTTTTGAGGTCAGTAAAGATAAGCGTCAAGCAGCGGTTGCTCTGCCCGAAAAAGATATTTATGAGCTAAAACGCATCGCCCGAAAAACCTGGCGTTACTTTGAAGAATTCACCAATAACCGGGGCAATTTTCTGCCGCCGGACAACTACCAGGAAGATCCTCCCAAAGGCATTGCTTACCGGACCTCGCCAACTAATATTGGGCTGGGACTGCTGGCCATTTTAACAGCCCGGGATTTTGGCTATGTTGGCACCTACCGGATGGTCGATCTGATCGAAAGAACCGTTGGCACTGTGGAATTGCTGGAAAAATGGCACGGTCACCTGTATAACTGGTACCAGACAAAAACCCTCAAACCGCTGCGGCCCACTTATGTGTCAACCGTCGACAGCGGTAATCTACTGTGTTATCTGACAACTTTGAAACAGGGACTGGCAGAATATCTGCATCGGCCTCTGATTGATGATTCATTCTTTAGCGGTATCAAAGACACCTTGAACTGTGCTGAAAAAAAAGGCTATCGGACTTATGACCAGATCTTTTCCGCAGAGCTGCTCAGACCGGATCAGACCGTGGATTTGTTTCAATGGAATGTGGCCTTAAATGAACTCATCGCGGGAAAAGGGCTGGAAGATATTGAAGAAAGCGACTGGCGCTTCAAAATTGATAAAATGTTGTGGATGTATAAAAAAGAGCTGACCACATGGATGCCCTGGATCGATCTGTTTGATAGCATGCCCCCGGAATTGTCTGAAAATGACCGGGACGGTTCCATTGCCAATCAAATCGCCGCCGTTAAAGCAGAACTGAACCAGAGTCACACCCTCTGGAATCTGCCCGGAATTTACAAAGGCGTTGCCAAAGCCATGACCGAGTTGGCCGAGACACTACCCGATGAAGACCCCGAAACCCGGAAAATAGCGGAAGCCTGGTTTGAAAAACTTGAGACGCAGCTTAAAAAAGCAGTTAAATCCATTAATCTCTTTAAAAAAAGGTACAAACTGCTGATCAAGCGAATTGATGATTTATCCAATGCCATGGACTTTACGCCCCTGTATGACAAGAAAAAAGATTTATTCAGCATCGGCTTTAACGTTGATGACATGAAACTGAGCAACTCCTATTATGACCTGCTGGCTTCGGAATCCCGTCAGGTCAGCTATATCTGCATTGCCAAAGGCATGGTCCCAGCGCTGCACTGGTATAAACTAAACCGCGCCCTGACCAGTGTGGATCGCCACGTCGGTCTGATTTCCTGGACCGGTACCATGTTTGAATATTTAATGCCACTGCTGGTATTAAAAAACTATCCCAATACTTTATGGAATGAAACCTATTCCTTTGTCCTTGAGAGTCAAAAAATATACGGCCGACGACTGCGTATTCCCTGGGGAATTTCAGAATCGGGGTATAATTTAGTTGACAAAGACAATGATTATCAATACCGGGCTTTCGGAGTGCCATGGCTGGGCCTGAAACGCGGACTGGTCGAAGATTCGGTGGTTGCTCCCTATGCGACCTTTCTGGCGCTGCTGGTAAATCCAAAAGAAGCGCTAAAAAATATCCGCCATTTAAAAGCCGAGGGCATGGAAGGTGCCTATGGTTACTATGAGGCTGCTGATTATACCCCGGAACGGTTGCCCTTTCAGGCCAAGCGGACCATTGTAAAAAGCTTCATGGCCCATCATCAGGGAATGAGTCTGATGGCGCTTAACAATACCCTCCACAGCAATATCATGCAAAACCGCTTTCATGCCGATCCCGAAATGCATGCTGCCCGGCTACTGCTTCAGGAAAAGGTATCGACCAATTTAATTTTTACAAAGTCGACCAAGGAAAAGGTCGAAAAGACCCGCGGCATCATGGCTGTAAAAAGAAATACCTACCGGGTTTTCAAGCAGCCAAACCCCAAACTGCCAAAGGCACATATTCTTTCAAATGGTAATTATTCGGTACTGATCACGGATCGCGGCACCGGCTACAGCAAGAGCAAGATTGCCTCGATTACGCGTTGGCGGGAAGACAGTACCCTGGATCCCTACGGAACCTTTTTTTACCTGCGCAACACCGAAACCAACCGGGTCTGGTCTGCCACCTATGCCCCGTTGAACCAAATGCCCGACGATTACGAGGTTGTTTTCACCTCCGATAAGGCCATGTATAACCGTCATGACGATATGATCGAAACCAAAACCGAAGTCGTGGTAGCCTCAGATGATAATGTCGAAATTCGCCGGATCTCCCTAAAAAACCGCGGCGATAAAACCTGCACCATTGAACTTACCAGCTATCTGGAAGCAGTCCTGGCCGATCAGCGTTCGGATGTCGCCCATCCGGCTTTCAGCAACCTTTTTGTTGAAACCAGTTATCAGAAAAGCCGCAAGTGTATCATTGCCAACCGGCGCCCCCGGTCCGAGAATGAAGAACTGATGTGGATGGCCAATGCCGTCGTTCATAAATGTGACATCATTGGCGATATTCAATATGAGACAGATCGGCTGAAATTTCTGGGCCGCGGCAATAATCCGCACAGTATCCCCATTGATCACTTGGAAAAACCCCTGAGCAATACCATCGGTCCGGTTTTGGACCCGGTGATGAGCCTACGAATGCGTTTCTGCATCGAACCCAATAAGCTGGTGCAGTTTTCATTTTTGACCGCCGTCAGTGACAACCGCGAAAACCTGCTTGATCAGGTCGATCGACATGCCACTTTTGAGGCTGTTGAACAAACCTTCTTTCTGGCTGTCACCCGTGGTCAGGTGGAATCAGAATACCTGGATATGGAAACAACCGAAATTGAACTTTACCAGAACCTGATTTCGGATATCATTTTTATCAGTCCGCTGCGCCGAAATAAACAGGAATTAATCCTGAAAAACACCAAGGGCCAGTCAGCCCTGTGGAAATACGGCATTTCCGGGGATCTCCCGATTGTTTTTCTGGAAATTAACCAAACCAATCAGATGGGCATTCTCTATGAGATCCTCCGCGCCCATGATTACTGGCGGATTATGGATCTGCGGGTTGATCTGGTCATTCTGACTGATGAAGAATATAATTATTCTTTGCCCCTCCACCAGCTGATCATCGATTATGTGCTGGCCAGTCAGTCCCATGATGCCGTTCATCGCACCGGGGATGTCTTTATTCTGGACAAAAACAAGCTATCCCCAGATGATCTCTATCTGTTTTACGGCATTTCCCGTATTATCCTATCCGGTGACGGCGGCACCCTGGCCGAACAGACCCAAACCATTAAAAATGAACTCGCGCTGCCCCGAAAAACATTTTCGAAAACAGAGCACGCGTTTCCGATTACCCCAATGGCGCGGCCAGACCTTTTATACGATAATGGCTTGGGCGGCTTTAACCGCCAGGGCAATGAATATGTGATCCATTTGGATCCGGGTGATGTGACCCCCGCGCCCTGGATCAACGTTATTGCCAATCCCCAGTTCGGCTTTACGGTTTCCGAATCCGGTTCTGGCTATGTCTGGTCGAAAAACAGCCGGGAGAATAAAATCACCCCCTGGTCCAACGATGCGGTTTCCGATACCCCCGGTGAAATTATCTATCTTCAGGATGATCAGACCGGCGCTTTATGGACTGCCACCGCCCTGCCCATCCGCGAGGATTCATCTTACCGTGCCACCCATGGATTCGGCTACTCCTGTTTTGAACACACCAGTCATGGCATTGCTCAGCAGCTCACCCTATGTGTCCCGGTGCAGGACCCGGTGAAACTGAGTATCCTCAGCCTGAAAAACCGGTCACCTGAAAAACGGGAATTAACGCTGACCTATTATCTGCGCCCGGTTTTAGGCGTCAGTGATCAGGTCACCGCGATTCATCTCCGAACAAGTCTTGAAAATTCCCAGACCCTGGTGATCAAAAATCCGTTTAACGAAGAATTTCCCGATGACCTTTGTTTTATGGATTCGTCCTTGCCGGTAAGTTCAGTCACCGGCGATCGCAAATCATTTTTTGGCAAAGGCCATCGCGATGCGCCCGCAACCTTGTGCCGGGAAGCGCTTTCTGGGCTACTGGGGATCGGGTATGACCCCTGCGGGGCCATTCAGGTAAAGGTTACCCTTGAGCCTAATGCTGAGAAAGAGATCGTTTTTGTGGTCGGTGTGGCTGACTCTTATGAGGAGCTTAAGCGACTCACCGCAATCTACACAAATCCCGAAAAGGCCCAAGCCGCCCTGGCTGAGGCCAAGTCATTCTGGCAGGAAAAAATGGCGATACTAACCGTTACGACCCCTGCTCCGGCCATGAACCTGCTGTTAAACGGCTGGCTTCAGTATCAGGTCATTGCCTGCCGACTGTGGGCCCGCTCGGCATTTTATCAGTCCGGCGGTGCTTTCGGCTTCAGAGACCAATTGCAGGATTGTCTGGCAATTGCCGCGATGTGGCCGGAATTGTCCCGAAAACAAATTCTGCTTCACGCCAGCCATCAGTATCCCGAAGGTGATGTTCAGCATTGGTGGCATGAGCCCCAGGGCAAGGGAACCCGAACCCGTTTTTCCGATGACCGGTTATGGCTGCCTTACGTGACCGCCGAGTACATCCGCATCACCGGCGACATTGGGATCCTAAACGAAACAATCGGCTTTCTTGATGAGCCCTTATTGACCGAATATGAGGATGAACGCTATGGGTCGCCGCGGCTATCAACTGCCAGATCCTCCCTCTACGACCATTGCCTGCGGGCGCTTGACATCTCCTTAAAATTCGGCGCCCATGGCCTGCCGCTGATGGGCTCCGGCGATTGGAACGACGGCATGAATACGGTTGGCAATAAAGGGCTGGGCGAAAGTGTCTGGCTGGGCTGGTTTTTACTGTCCACCCTGGAAAGCTTTGCTCCACTTTGCCAAAAAATGGATGAGCCGCAAAAAGCATCCAACTATTTGCTGATCCGCGAGAAAATCCGCGTCGCCATTGAAAAAAATGCCTGGGATGGCAGCTGGTACCGCCGCGCCTATTTTGATAACGGCCAGGCTCTGGGTTCGATGAAAAATGATGAATGTAAAATCGATTCTCTGGCCCAAAGCTGGTCGATTATCTCCGGTGCCGGCAATAAAGCCCGTTCGTTAAGCGCCATGCAAGCCGTGGAAACATTTCTGATCTCCCGGGAAGAAGGACTGATCAAGCTGCTGACCCCGCCCTTTGATCAGTCAGACCTGGAACCGGGTTATATCAAGGGATACATTCCGGGCGTCCGGGAAAACGGCGGCCAGTATACCCATGCCGCAGCCTGGGTGATTATTGCTTATGCCAAACTGGGTGATGGCAACAAAGCCTTTGAACTCTTTGAGCTCGTCAATCCGGTGAACCACACCACTAACCGCGCCGATTGCAACCGCTATAAGGTGGAGCCCTATGTGCTGGCCGCCGATGTCTATTCGACTCACCCCCACACTGGCCGGGGCGGTTGGACATGGTACACCGGCGCCGCCGGCTGGATCTACCGGGCTGGGCTGGAGTCCATTCTGGGCTTCAAAAAGAACGGCGATACCATCAGTTTTGATCCCTGCATTCCCGCCGACTGGCCAGCATACCAGTTAACCTATCAACACCAGCACACCCGCTATGAAATCACCGTAAAAAACCCCACTGGCGTAACCAATGGGGTTGTGGAAATTCGTGTCGATGGTCAAACAGTAGCCGATAATTTGCTTCATCTGGATGATGACGGCGGCACCCATACCGTTGACGTGACTATTTTGCCAGCCAATCTGGGCTAAATGCATCGCATCTTTATCCGGCTTCCCCCTGATCAGGAAAGGTTTCCTTGAAAAAGCATCTTTAGCGGCTGAGGGTTATTGATTTCAATTGAGATCAGCCCTTAGCTTTTAGCCGGTAATCAGATCATCAGATCCCATCGAAACTTAATAATTCAGCAGCTGTTCATTGTCTGGCGCGGTGATCTCCCAGATCATGGAATCCCTGATTTTGTCAGAAATTCTTCAGTTTATTGTAACCTTTTACCCCGCTATGCAAATTTTATATGTAACTGCCCTGCTTCGTATCGGGCACTTTGAACAGCTTTATTGCGCAGCACATCCGGCAGAGTAAAACACCGTTTTTCATTTTTGATCTGGATCATCAGCTCGTTGCCTTTTTGTCCCATATCCATATCGGCTTTGTCGGCAAAGGGAATATTTAAAATGAATTCATATCCGTTATCTTCCTTCTTTACCTCAAAAATGGTGTCGTTAAATAAAACTGCGGCGGGATCGGTTGTGCCGAAAATCTGCTTGGCCGCTTCTAACAGAATGGTTTCGGTTGCCAGTTCTTTATCCAGCAGCATCAGCGTGAAAACCGGCACCGGGGAAAAGCTCTCCCAAATTTCTTTGAGCCCTTCCTCCTGAAGATTAATCCATTTGCTGAAATAGCCATCCAGGGCTTTGGGCGGATAGACCTTATTGACGATCACCGCATCGATGTTGTAGTTGTATAAATGCAGGTAGGTAAAATTCCGTTTGGCCTCCTTAATGACAATCCGTTCCGGGGTGGTAACGATGCGGATGCTGAGGATTTCCTTGTTGGTCATAATCGCCTGAAGCCGATAGAGTTTTTCATTAAGTTGTTCCACATCATCAAAGACATTGTCCTCAGGCATGGGAATTTTCATAACTTTTTCGACCATCGGTCCAGCAATTTTAGCCGCCTTTTTTTTCATCGGTAGCACTGTTTTAATCATGTTGCCAAACATTTCCGGAA
Organism: Acetobacterium sp.; assembly: GCA_022013395.1. GTDB lineage: Bacteria > Bacillota > Clostridia > Eubacteriales > Eubacteriaceae > Acetobacterium. Next base: position 410 of record JAKLQL010000418.1, on the reverse strand, counting down.
ACTTCAACAGCGACAGGGTCTCCCCGGTAGGAGCGCAGTCGACAATTAACACATCATACTCGTTTTCTTCATAAATTGTGATGATTTTAAACAGTGAAAATAACTCCTCCAACCCGGGAAAAACCAACAGTTCCTCAGCTTCGATTCCCCCTTCGGCCCGGGCAGTCAGCAATTCTTTGAGATAGCTTTTCATATTCCCCCAGGCCAGTTCGCCTTCAATAATAGCATCAACTTCCAGTCCCCAAAGATTTCCGGCTATTTGAACCGGCGTATTTTGAAGCTTTACTCCAAATGAATCTGAAAGGCTATGGGCCTGATCAGTACTCATAATCAAAACGCTTTTGCCGTCCTGGGCCAGTTTCACCGCCGTTGCTGCCGCCACACTGGTTTTCCCCACACCGCCCTTGCCG
>JAKLQL010000417.1 GCA_022013395.1 Acetobacterium sp. | reverse complement strand
TCGACCACTGTCTAGCAACTCACTAAAAGTTACATTTGTAATTTTAGTTTCCTTGTAATTTTGATCAATCAACCAATCTGAATAAAGTCCAACCCCTTCAAAAACAATCGGATCACGCTCTGCATCCATCGGATCCCCAAAGGGATCATCTATTTCTGATTCCGCAATCCATTCCCGTCTGGCGATGACTTCCTCATTCTGCACAATGGTAATGTCCGAACCATTTTCACACACCATTTCGTCTGCCAGCTTCAATCCCTCCTTCAAGCTGTCCACTTCTACTACGGCCCCACCATACACAATGCATAAGGACTGCACTACATTCTCATTCCGCTCCACTTCTTACCTCCTGAAAATTCATATTTTTTAATCGGATCATTGAATCTTTTCAATAAAAAAAGAGACCTTTTTTTGATCTCCAACCATTTCCTGTTTCCTCGGGAAAAAAAATTACATTTCCGGCTCCCATTCTTCATCAAACGATTGCGCCGATTGTTGGTTTGAAAAACATCGCCTTTTCTGATTACACTGCATTGCGGATACTGATCGATTTTTATTCCGTCCTGATAATTTTTCATTTTCTCACTTAAATGGTTGCAGCCATAAAAAACATTCTTCCCCATACTGATATCTGCCGGCATCTTCACATCATGGATGATCGAGTTGGCAAAGGCATAATTCCCGATTTGGGTAATTGAATCCAGCAGAATCAGATCGGTTACACTGGTATTATTGTAAAATCCCCAATCCGCTACCGCTGTAACCGGGTAAGAAATCCCCTGGTACTCGACCAGCTCAACCGGTGAAATTGGACTATTAATAGGCCGTTCATCATCGTGGAAGTTTGAACCCTGCAACAATGCCCGGTTATTTTCCTGATCAATGGCAAAACATAAACCTTCTCTGATACAAAATGGATTGTTGTAATACTTCTTTATTTCTGCCAATGGCGGAACTATCCGATAATCATCAAAGTAACGGGCAGCTGCCCACATGAGTTTTGGGGTATCGTCATCAATCTCCGCATCGAATGCCCAAATAAATTTATCCCCATTAAATAATAGCAAGTCATTTTCATGCGCTTCCAACGTGACTAAATACTTTGCAAATGATCCGTTTTTTATTTTCTGCATTTTTTCTCCTTCGAATATCTTGTTTCCTCGGGAAACAGATTACCTTTAGGCTTCCGGCTCCCAGTCATCGTCAAGCTCATAATCTTCTTCCCGGGTCAATTCCGCATGAACCCGATCAAAACCGTCATTTAGCAGATTAAAATCCTCATTTTCAAACCGCTCATGGATGTGATTTAAAAGCTCAGTTCCCTCAAAACGATTTTCCACAACCAGCAGCGCCTTAATCATTTCCGCCTCATTGGTCTGCTTCATGCTGGCCAAATCCTGTTTGAGATCCTGGAAACCCAGTTTTTCATAGTTTTTGGGAATCTGATCAATCGACTGATAATAATTCCCGAAATCCCAGATCAATTTACCTTCAAGCACCTGGATGCCATGGGCCTTGATAAACTGAGTCCCGGTAAAAAGCAGGGCATCACTGCCCTGCACATCCAAAACCACCGTCTGATCGGCTCCATCGGTTCGGATGACATCCCCTTTTTTAACGGCTGCTGTCATTACGAAACCCCCTGCTCATTTCTTTTCAATAACTGTCTGAACAATTCTTTATTAGCGTGCCATCCCATGATATTGGGGGCATACTGGCTAAACTGCGCCGTCGGGAAGAAAGTTTTCAATGTCGCTTCTTCTTCCGGGGCAATGAAATTTAATAACAGGTTGATTTCCTCCAGCTCATCCTTCTGATAGTGTGCCAATGCCTGATTTAAAGCTGCCCGTTCAAAGCACTTGCCGGCCCCGCACAAAATTTTTATGTGCCCCTGACTAAAGGGTTCAATCACATCTTCATTCAAAACCCCCACATCAAAGATAATGTAATCATAGGTTTTCATGACCAGACCATCCTGATAGAAATAATCGACCCCCTTGGTCTGATGCCATTCCCCATCCTCGATTTCTTCTTTTTTCATGCGGTAGGCTTCGATAATCGGCTTGAGATGATTATGATCATTGGCTTCCATGTAAGCCACCATTTTTCCCTGATTAGCCAGATAGTTAGCCAGCTGGATGGCCGTGGTGGTGGTACCGGTCCGGCGCTGGGAGCCGGCGACGATAATAAACTGTTCCTCCGGTTCAGCTCGTGCTTCCGGTTCCATTGGATCCGCTATGACTGTCTCAATAAAGGGCATTTCAGTCAGCGGTTGGTCATCGATAACAACCGGCCTTTTAATGATTTCTGCAATCGACGGCTGCTCAATGGCCACTGCTTCATGAATCTCATCTTTTAGCAGCTGATCCTGGTAGGTGATTCCGGTCCGACTGACTGCCCTGAGAATCTGGGCTTCAAATTCCCTGGGATCGCCGGTAATGATATTATAGACTTCCCGATTCAATAGCTCCTGTTTCAGCTCCGGGGTGATCTCCCGGGCAAAGATGATCAGTCGCTGTTCGAACCAATCCTGAACTGCGTCAATTGCCTTAAATAGACCCTCTGGAATATCAAGCAAACACTCCAGATCCACCGCCAGATAGCGATAGGATGCAAATTTACTGAGATCATTTTCCACAAAGGCTGCCAGTTCATAATCTCCGATGAATTTTTTAATCGGCATCCCGTTTTCCTTTTTCAGAAAATCAAAAATTCCATTGTTCTGGTTACTGGTTACATATAAAAGCATGATTCATTTCCTCCTATTTCGTGAATATCAGTACAATTAACATGATAAAATTGATGATGGAGAACCCACCACCAACGATAATAAAGAGCTGTTTAAAACCTTCAGCAAATAGAAGCGTATTGACCCGTTCCATTAGACCTTCCATTTTTCCCAGGGCTTCGTCACTTTTACTCTCGATTTTGTTCAGTGCTTCACTATATTTACCGGTGAGTTCATCCAGTTCTTTTTCCCGCTCCCCCACGATATCGGTCTTGGTCTGATTAACCTGTTCGACCAGATTTGTAAAAAGCTCATCGAGTTTCTTTTGGGAGACTTCTCTGGATTCGTCAAAATGCTGACTGAACGACTCAAAGGTTTTAATGATGGTATCGCACTGCTGTTTAAAGTCGATGGTGTTTTTTTCAATAATCGCCAGCTGAAGGTCATTGCTCTCAACTCCTTCCCGGAACGTCACCATTTGATCCTTGATCTGTTCTGCCATTTTTTTGATGGTTTCTTCTGATCCCTGGACACTCAGGTTTGCCTGCACGAACATCCGCTCAATGCTCTCGATCCGTTTAAATTCACTTTCTTCTTTTTCAGCTTCTTCCAGATTTTTTTCCACCTCACTGAGCTTACCGATGACCTCATTAACCGCATTAAAGAGAATCGTATTGGATTCTTCCAGATCCTCAGCTTCTTCGTATTTTTCTCCGGACTCGCCAACCAGCTCCCGGATATCTTCCATCAGCACCGAAATATGCCGGATATGGGAATTTTTCTGGGTATAGGACTCTCGGAAATAAATGAACTGCGATGCAAATTCTTCAACGGATTCCCTGAGTATTTCGGCTTCTTCGGGGGTTAATTTTTCATCATCCACCCCATTGAGGGTTTGCATAAACTTGAGAATGTCATCTCTGAAGCTTTTCGCTTCCTTTGTCTTGTTGGTTTCCACTTTTTTCATTCTTTTACCTACTTTCTTTCTTTAATTGATTAATTCTACCTGAAATCATAGCCCCCTAAGTCAACAATCCTTTGCTTTTTAGTGGCACTATCCTCCTGTATAACATAAATCGGCAGATGTTGTCGGCCCCATGATAGACACTCCGCTTCGGTCGGCAGCCACATATCAATAACCTTCCGTTCTTCATCCACAGCACCCCCACGATCTTCGACCACATAGACCCCACCGTTTGGCTGATCGGCCCGGACCGGAATATAAATTCGGGTACCGGCTTCCAGACTGGGATAACCTGCCACAGTCCGGTTGGCAGTAGTGGTCGTCCCGGAAGACGTGGTTCCATAATCGCAATAGGCCGTGATCTGAGCATTCACCATTTCGGCGGTGCTTAAGTCAATCTCCCCGGAAATGGCAGCGTCACTATCGGATATATAAAGCATCGGATCCACATATTCACCGTCGGCTTTTATTTCAAAATGGATGTGTCCCCCCTGGGTGCTACCGGTTGCGCCGGTTCTGGCGATCAATTGTCCACGCTTAACCATATCGCCAGCACCAATCGACCAGGATCCTGATTCCAGATGACAATAATGCGCCGTGATTTCTTTCCCGTCCTTGGCCTTTCCGACATTTATAATAATCGTATTCCCCCAACCGCCATTCATCCCGGCATAAACAACGGTTCCGTCACCAATGGCATAGCAATTCGAGCCATCGGGGGCTTGAATATCAATCCCGGTATGCATCCGCACATCACCATAAATCGGATGGATCCGTTCACCAAACAGATTGGTTTCATCGGATCGATCCAGTTTGTATTCGGCATCCAGTGGCCAGGCAAACTGGCCATTGCCATTGGCTTTTCCCGGTAATAAATATTGATACTCGGTTTTTAATTGCAACACAACTGCCAGGATATCCGGATTAGTAATTAAACTGGTCAGCATGGTTATCGGTGTAGATAAAATATAAACCAGGGTCAAGACCAGACCTAAGATCAACCCCAGTAGTCCGGCCAGGATACCCAGGACGATGTTTCTTAATTTCTTGTCCGATGCAACCGCTGTCGCTGCTTTGGCAATGACTGGAATCGCCATGACTACCGACCACCCCGATCCCCAAAATACTTAAACTTGTAATCGGCCACATCAAAGGACATGCTGATCCGATCCCGACCGATGATAAAGAGTCCCTTTCCTCTGAGCTTGGCAGTTAAGACTTCCTGCTCGGCTTCGGTTAAGAAATAGAGCTTTTTCAAGTCCTGAAGGTTCTGTCCGGTGGTTCCCAGCATAATCTTGTAACAGGGCTGATCCAGCAGCGCCTGGCCATACATTTTAATACTGGGGTTTAAGAAATCCTCAACCGCATGAGAAATAATCATAATGCCGGCCTCATATTTTCGGCAGCGCTTCATGGCATTTCTGAGAAATATCAGCGATTGCGGCACCCGTTCATCAATCATCAGATAGGATTCATCACAAACCAGAAGGATCCGCTCATGACGATCCCGACTCATTTCCTGCCAGGCCCAGGACAATAGATTAAAATATTGGGTCGATTTGATGGTGTCGGATGAGTTGTTCAGATCAAAGGTGTCCAGACACACACACCGGGCATCAGATTTTAGTGATGTGTAACCCGACCACAGGAAGGAATCCCCTCCAATGGCCAGATCTTTAAAGATAATGGCCAAATCCCGATAATCCGTATACGCTTTTTCGCTAATACCCCGTTCCTGTTCGGCTTCTTCCAATTCGATCAATAAATCATACAGATCCCTGAAGGTCGGAAAATCAGTGTTTTTCATGTTGGTCACATCCGTATCCCAAAAGATATTGAAGCGATTATAAAGGGTAATGACTGCGTCCTTCAGTAATGCTCGGGTAATATCAGTCAAATCTTTGAAATACAGCGAAAAAAAGACATCCAGCGTTTTTAAGTGAAGGGCCATGGCTCCAAACTTGCGAGCATCCCTTTCTTTTTCAGTATCTTTTCCTGTTTCATCGTCCTTCTCAAGATATAAATCTTCTTCCAACGGTAAAATTTGAAGGGGATTAATCAGGTGCTTACCATCCCCGCCGGCATTGATCCAATCACCACCCAGGTTTCGGCATAAGTCCTGGTATTCCCGCTCGGGATCGATAAAAATGATCCGGGTTCCCAGGGCGTACTCCATCAGAGCAATGTTTTTGATAACCGTTGATTTTCCGGATCCCACATCACCCAGCACCACCACACTGGAGTTAGTACGATCCTTACCACGCTTCCAGAGATTCAGACAAACCCTTCCACCAGTGGAATCCCTGCCATACAAAAACCCCTCCTGATCGTTATAACCACAACTGGCAAAAGGAAAGCCCCCCAGAACAGATGAAATAGGCATGACCGTTTTGATGATCTGTTGAACGTTCTTTTCCTGGGTGCAGGCTGGAAAAAGATTGCGAAAGCCTTCTTTTTGCAGATAAGGAAAGGATCGAATCTTCGTTTTTTCCATCAAAAAGGTGCTTTGCACCTTTCGGCACATCTTATTAAACACTTCCCGGTCGTTGGCCATGGGCATAACCGATATCCCCACACTGCCAACCACTTCCTGTTCAAACTCAATGTTTTTGAGCATTTTGATTGAGTCTTCCTCCCGCTTGATTGCATTCATCTCGGCCAGGGCATCTTTTCCACTGGCTTCCTGGGCTTTTTCACGGTGCTGATTAACAGATTTATTGAGATTATTAATAAAATCGGCATTTTCAATTTTATCAAACTCAATGGAGAAGACTGTTCCGGGGATATTGGACAGTTTCCCCAACCACCCATAATCCCGGTGGGCCGGATATTGGATCACGCCATACACCCGGGCCAGATATTCACCAATCCACAATTCATTGGGCTTGATTTCCATGTTGATGGGCGAAATAATATTCATCAGGGATTTATTTTCAGTAATTGCTGCTTTTTTTGATCGCCCAAATTTGGATCCCCGCTTGGGCTGTTCCGGTTGACTTTCCTCACTATTCCCAAAAAGTGACCGCCGTTCTTTTTTAGGCCCTTTGTCCTTCACCGGTTTTTCGGCTGCTGTCCGTTCTTTCCGACGTTCTTTGGGTTTCTCGTGCTTACGCATATGCGACCTCCTGTGTTTGATCTGCTGCCACGAATTGACTTTCATGACTGTTCTTATATAAATCCATAATCGTTGTAATCTGGGTGCCGTATTCCATATCTTCCAGATGACAATAGGCCGGGTTATTAATCAGATTACACAGTCTGACAATTTCCTGCTGTTTTAGAATCTCACCGGTGATTGTTCCACTAGCCAACCGGCTTGCAATATCAGTGATCCGCTTGAGGAAATCCCGTTCAATGCCATCTTCGTATTCTTCCCAGACGATGAAATAAAACTGACGCTGAACAATTTCACCGGATTCGGCAAAGTGATGCATCTCCAGCATTTCCTTACCCAGAATGTCCTTAACCACCGGCTCGGTGGTTTGCGTCCAGATCCGGGAGTATTCTTCCACCAGGGGAAAAATATCAACCGGCCTTTCCACCGAAAGAAAGCGCCAGGAGGATTCCGGGGCCATCTGCACACACAGCTGCTTACATAAGGACCGTTTTTCACTCTGTGACAGTAAATCCAGAGAGATGGCATCCACCCGGTAATAGGCACAGATTTTATTATCTTTGGTATAAAGAAAATTTCCTTTGATGTCTTTGACATTAATAAAATCGTGGACGCTGTTATGCTCCGGCTCCTTCTTTTTTCCTTTGAATTGAACCGTCTTGTTTTTCTTATTCCAGATGTTCATTACAACCAGTGCGATAATGCCCACACAACAAATAATAAGGGGGATGATTTTATCCATTTTGCTTTCCTTTCAATTTTTGTTTCCCGGGGAAACAGGATTCGTTTTGCGATTTTTGTTTCCTCGGGAAACAGGCTTCCATCTATTTTTTTGTTTCCTCGGGAAACAGGATCACATTTCCGGCTCCCAGACTTCTTCCTGCCGTTCCTCCAGTTCCCGTTTAAGGCTGCTTTCTTCCGGTGTTACCGGTTGATGACTTAAATACTGATCCAACTCCGCCACATGATCCTGAAATGTTTTATTCATGGATTTAAAGGTCGCATCCAGTCGTTTCTGGTGATCGCTTGGGGAGTCTTGAAGTTCTTCCCGATATGCCTGATAGGTTTTTTTGAGTCTTTCGTTTAATTCTGCAGGTGCTTTGAGGTTATTATGGGCCAACAGCATCAGAGCCACCCCCTGGGCTTCAAGTTGACCTTCCACCCCGTTATAATTGGGTTTAATCGTGGCCTGGCAATATTCCAATATCCCCGCCGTTAAGCTTTGATTTTCGACCAATTCCTTACCGATTTTCATCTCTGGATCGTCGTTTTCCGGCCAATCGGTTTGAGTAATGTCATAAATCGACCCCATCACAAACCGGGGGCCTTCTTTGGCATCATTGGGAACAAAGATCTGAATCGGATCTTCACCTTCCTTAACCTGTATCCCCTTTTCCAATAAATCCTGAATGTTGGCAACCTGGATGGCATTGGCGTTTTGGGCAAAGATCAATTGCTGATTTTTGGTGGTGTATTGCTGAAACCGGGTTGAAAAATGAATGAAATCTGTCAGTTTTTGGGGATCAGCATCGAACCCGTCGTGAAGATCCAGAAGCATCAGTCCATACTCATCAACGTGATAGATCCGATCCGTTACCGAAGCATTGGCTATCACCGGATCCGCCTTTATTTCTCCATCGTTTTCCTGGGTCTTGGCTACTTCGCTGGTAATGATGGGATTGGCATCATTGCTGACCGTTCGGGTTTCTGAGGGCGATTGATTGACCGCATGAATGGCCCGCATCAGATCCGACATGGTGTTTTCCATGGCAAGCAACAAATCTCTGATTTTATCGATTTCTGGCGAATTGGAGTCCATGGTCAGGGTATTCATTTGAATATTCGCCGCAGTCTCGCTTGCTGCTTCCCGAACCGGGTTATTTTTCTCGGCCCGATTAATTTCATCAATCTGTTGGTTAGCCACATTTTTGATCTGTTCAAACCGGCTGTTAATCCCGTCGAACTGATTGACCATCCAGGTGGCAAAACCAATCCGGGCTCGGTTGGTCATGTTTGAAAAATAGTTTTCGATTCCCCGAGCCACCGCAATGCGTTTATCATCGACCTGGATCATCTTCTCACCCAGGGAACGAATCACCGTGCGCCGGGGAATCCGACTGTCCTGGGCAGCTTCGGAAAACTGATCCAGACTTTTATTGGTGCGTTCCACCGCCTGATCCAGCGCATTGATCTCTTTAGCCAGGGCTTTTTCCTCCCGGGTAATGGGGTTGGGATCAATCAGCTGTTCCATATTTTTTAAATCAATCACCGGTTCCCGGGTTTGATTAATCACTTCCCGACTGACCAATAGAAACTCCTTAAAGGTACTATCCAGCTTATCAAGGAGATTTGTATCAATGGGATCGACACGTTCCAAAACCGCCTGATTTTCAGATTTAGCGGGACTGACTTCAGCCTTATTATCATCCAGAGCCGTTTTTCCAGCTGCTTGCACTACCCCGGCAGCCTGCTTCATCATTTTTGCTTTTTCCGATTCCACGATGGCATAGAGTATCCGGGCCGTTACCTCACCCAGCTGTAAAATCTGATCCATACCAACACTCAAACTTGCATTTTGTCCATTCGCCATTTTTTATTCTCCTTTAAAATTATTCATAAAAAAAAGCGCATCCTTTTCATTTGAAAATAAATGCGCTTCCACGTCCATCAGATCCCGAGTCGTTCGAATAACTCGATCATCTTTCTTTTCTTTTTCAATCACTACATAGGGTACACTCTGATTATCACGATCCAGATAGAATAACCACCGCTCTTTATCCCACACTTCCATTTTTAATGAGTCATTCACAAAAGGTAATGCGATAAAGCGATGATATTCTTCGTTAATGCGCCCCATGGTGCAGCACCCTGATTGAATTTCTTAATTTCTTCCTGCTCATATCCTGGTATTCTTTTATCGAAATGACCTCCAGCTGATTATAAAAGAAACACTTTTTAGAATGCTGCAATTGTACTAAGACAAAGAAATCATAACAACCCAGGACAATTCCCGGCTTTGACACTTTTTTGTGTTTATCGAATTTATCACCATCGAGTCCCGTTCCCGTTGTTTTCACTGTTTGCCCTACTTTAAAAACCTGGTTTCTATGACATATCCCCTTACTTCCGTCGTTTGCTGTTCTTATCTTCATCCTCACCCTCCATATATTATTTTTTAATCACATTCCCTTTTTTTAAATATACCGAAATGACTGCGGTGGTACAAAATGGTTCCATACCCTAAATGGATTAATCGGGGTATGATACGCCATCACATCCTCCATTTCAATGGCATAAGCTTTGTCATGACCCTTAAAATAGGCATCGAAATCCTTCTTATTAATCCCTGCATAAGCTTCTGTTTTCAACCAGATATTTTCCGGTGTATCAACCATAATTCGTTATTCGTTTAATGGTAAACTCCCCAGTAATGAGTCCCACCGGCCTGGTCACGTACATGACAATGGTATTGACCGGTTTTCTAAAAATCCGTTTTCGATATTCATAGTGCTTATTTCCGTCCATAATCTCATTTGCATACTCCGGTTTGATGGACAGGAGTACATTTTCTTTGCTTCTCACCGGCCCCCCCTATCTTTTGTTATTAACCTGCCAATCGTCATAAACGGTTCCGTTGATATTGACGCTGTTGGTGGTCGCTGTCCCCAGCATCCCCCCCGGCGTCCAGGCATCGAATATCTCTGAATAAACCGTGTATTCCGTATTATCCGGAAACCAGAGTGGGGTAAAATGCACCCGGGCATTGCTGGCCGAGAACGGATTTGTTTTTAATTCCAGCATCGAGTTTGACAGATTGCTGTTATTTGTAATCCCCATGCAGTCGGACAGGCGATTAAACTGATTAAAGGTGCCGTTTGTCGTGACCCCGGTTTTAAAATTAAACTCCGGGAAAACCGTACTGGCATTCTGTGCTCCGGCTAACCATTTGTCCGCTTCGGCATCACCGGTGCTGGCAACGGTTGTGCTTAAATTCAGGGCATAACCATAACCGGATTTAAAACTGGCCCCGCTATTGGCTTCCTGGGTTCCGTTTTTAATCTCTGGCGTCACTGTCAGGATCGCCCGATAGGTATCTTCATGGAAATTTGACCCGTCATAACTATGACGCTTCCATTCATTGGCATCGGATCGGATCACAAGATAGGTGGAATCCACCAGTCCGGTCACTCCGCCGTTATCCACTCCATAAATTTCAATGTAATACATGCCCTTGTCATAATGCTTAACCTTGGCCACATCCTCAATACTATGATCCCGTTCCATGTCGATCGTATAGGTATAAGAACCATCGCCATTTTGTACCATTGCTTCTGTCTTCACATCATCCTGGCTCCCGGCTGCACTCCAGACCTTACAGGTCAGACTGGCAATGCCGTTGGCAGCATTCAGGTGGCCAACCGTGATGGTAAAGGTCTTTTCCGAGTCCTGGATCGCCGTGATCTGATTGGTTGTAATGGTATCGTGGGCAAAAACCGGGGTTGGCAATATAAACCATCCCAATAAATAAAGCAAGGCAAAAACCCTGCTTAACCGCTTCGTTCTATTCATTTTTTCCTCCTTGGTGATTGAAAAAGAAATCAATCCGCTTTCCATTTGGCATACAACTTCGTATCTTCATATACCGGATAGGCATCAAATCGCCAGGGATTGGTACAGCCGAAATCCTTGTACCAACCCACAAAGGTGAAACCGTCCCGACTGGGCGGATCGGGGGGTGTTATCAGGGTTTTATAGTTGGTGTCAATCGGATCCACCGCACTGCCCCCCATCGCATCAAAACTGATCTGATACTGATTGATAGACCATTTGGCGTAAAGCGTCACTGGCCCGGTAACCCGGTCACCGGCGAGATTCCATGCCTGCGTACACCCGCTGTCCTTAAACCAACCAGAAAATGAATAGCCGGTGAGTACCGGTGGGGTAATTGCCGGCAAGGTACTGTCATAATTTACCCCAATTGCCGGGGTCTCATTTCCGCCTTTGGTGTTAAAGGTGACTTTATAAACCACCGGGATCCATTTTGCTTTGAGTGTTGTATCACCCTGAACCTTGTCAGTGGTGAAATTCCAGGGGCTTGTGTAGCCTGCATCCCTAAACCATCCTCCAAACACGTAATTGCTTCTGGCCGGCTGAGTCGGCGGGTTGATCGTCGAGTCGTATTTCGTCGTAATCGAAGCGCATGCACTGCCTCCCTCGGAGTCAAAGCTGATCTGATAATCGTTGATCGTCCACTTGGCAAACAAGGTGGTTGTTCCCCGGATCTTGTCATTATTGAAATCAAAGGCATTGATATATCTGGCTTCCTTGTACCATCCGGAAAAGGTATAGCCGTAACGGACCGGATCCGCCGGCCTGGTGATCAAGGTATCATACTCGGTGGTAATCGGTGCGATCTGACTCCCACTTTGCGGATCGAAGGTGACCCGATACTTGTTTTTAATCACCGGTTTTTCGCCGATATAACAAAAGGCCGAAGCTGATGCACTCTCTCCGCTGTTGGTGCTATCCCAGGAGGTTGAAAAAATCCGGTTGCTGCCGGCAACGGAATAGCTGTTGTCGGTCATCGCTCTCCCCGGGGTATTAAAGACGACATACTCGGTATCGGCGTTGGCTGTGGCGGTCACGGTGATGGTATACCAGTAATAGGTATGGGTGGTAGTGGTCACTTTTCCATCGGCATCGGTACTGGAGGTTGTCCAGGAATAGGAGTGGGTTTGGACACTGTTGGATGTACTCAATACCTGGGGATCGACGATCCGCTCGGTAAAGTCAACCGACACCGCACTATCCAGATAGGTACCTCCTGACTGTTGTCCCTGACCGGTAATCTTAATAGTTTCATTGCCGGCAGTCCCCGGGTTATAGGTTTTACTCCAGGTTTTTTCAGCTTTGACATAATCAATGGATTCCGGAGTATTGACCACAAAGGTGGCACTGTTGGTTTTAAAAACCACCTGATCGGTTTCAAGGGGTGTAACCGCATAGACCTTAACCGCTGTATTGATCAGGTATTTATTCTGATTGGGCCATGTGCCGGCACGAATGATCTCCGGATTTTTAAATTCCTCGGCCTTGACCGATAATTCTTTTTCTTCCCCGGTGCGTAATCCGGTTGATGTAATTGACTGGGGTTTAAAGGTCATATGATCCGTTCCCCGGATCGTCGGGGTGTAGCTAAATGACCAAATATATCGAGTCGGATCATTCGGATCATTTTTACGATTGATCCGGGTACCGTGGAAGTAACAGTCCGCCAGCTGGCAGTTTCCATCCAGATGGTTTTGCAGCATTTCCAGATCTTTATTATCGATGACCCCATCATCATTCACATCAGCTGCTCCGCAATGGGGACACCGCTCTCTGGCGGTGTAGTCTTTACAACCACCATCGACATGGGCTTTTAAGATATCGTAATCTTCACTGTTGACCTGAAGATCCCCATTCATATCCATCACCTGGTTATTTCCTTTTAGCTGCTCATCACTGTATTCAGTTTGCGGGGTTAGTAGAAACTCACCCGTTCCGGAGTTGATCAGAATCTGATCAACATCTTTATTGGAGGTGATTGTAATTGTGATATTGTCCTCTGATGTTCCAGATGCACCGATAAAAGCCTTGGCACCTTCAGCTTGGACACTGGGAGAAATAATCGACAGACCCAATAAAAGCACTAATGCTATAAGGATGGTTCGCTTTTTAATCATAAATGTCTCCTTCCTAAAAAAGAAGTGATCAAGTATTAACTTTATCTCGATCACTTCTTATGGTTTATTATTTTGTCGTTCCTGCTGCATCATATGCACCATACTCTGAATTATAATAAGGTGATCTCAACCGCCAATAAGCACTACTTGACTTCAATTTCTTGATTCGTGAAGCATTATCTGTGAATATTGGATATTGATAACCCTCTTAGTCTTTTACACTTTTTAGTATTCTTCCTTTACGGTAATGTTTTTTAATTCACTTGTGTAACTTCCATAAGTTACTTTTATGAAATATCCAAAGTTTTCATCAAATCCAACTAATACATTTGAACCATTATAAGTATCGATACCATTTATGTTTTCTTGTATTAATTGATCAATCCGTTGCTGTAAATAAGATATTCTCGTTTCCATGCTTGTTTTATACTCTATTGGAATAAAATAGTGATTAATTTGAAGAAATAAAACATCATTAGCGACTTTTTCTTTATCGGATAGCCCTTTTAAACCTTTTTGCTTTGCATTATTATAGTTATTTATCGCTGTTTGAGTAGCTGTTGTTGTTTCCATAACAGCATCTTCACTCACATTTCCGTCTGCTAAAACATTTTTTGCTGTTTGTTCTGCTTCTTCCATGGCTGTCTTTGCTTCTTGAGTGGTCCATCTATCATTTATTGATATATCTGATCCATCTTTTGATACTGGCACATACATAATTTGATTTAACATTGATTTAAGTACGTACTTAAAGTCAAATCTCGCAATTTCAAAATCAACGGATTTTTTAGCATACCCTTCTTT